>DAOVQA010000180.1:0-2890 GCA_030628925.1 Candidatus Bathyarchaeota archaeon
GGATGCTCACCGATATAGCTTGCAAGTATGAATTCAGTGCGCATTAAGCCTATTCCATCAAATGGAAGGTCTCGGTAGTCATCAATTTTTTCAGGTATACCTAAGTTCATGTAGATCTTTGTTGCTGTTACTGGAACTTGTTGCATATTTGCGTAGCCAGTTGCAGCGGCCCCTGTGGATGTAGGTGTAGCTGGTCGAATTATCTCCTTAGCTATCCCTTTGTAAACTATGCCATTTCTAGCATCCACAGTGTATTCTTTGTCAGTTTCCATAACTTGGGTTGCGTTTTCAGTTCCAACGATGCATGGAATCCCTAGTTCGCGGCTGACTATAGCTGCGTGACATGTAACTCCGCCCTTGTTGGTCACAATGGCGCTTGCCATTTTCATGTAAGGAACAAAGTCCGGGCTTGTCATGGTAGTCACGAGTATATCGCCTTTCTGCATGAGTTTTACAGCATCCTCAGGTGAAATGATAACTTTCGCCTTGCCAAAGCCTATGTTTCTTTTTCCAGTTCCAATGCCTTTCGCGATGACTGTTAGCTCCATAGGAGCAAAAGCAGCGGTTGTTTCCTCTGATCTGTCTTCCGCCTTTTTAAGGCTCCAAACTGTCTCAGGTCTAGATTGGACTATGAACAGGTTTTCTGGAAATGATAAGTCTCTATCTATCGCCCATTCTACATCTTGGGCTCTTCCATAGTGTCTCTCAATGCTCTTTCCGACTTCTGCAAGCTTAAGTATTTCCTCGTCCTTTAAGCATGGAACCTCTTGCTGTTCAGGTGGAATTTCATTGTGGATATTCTCTCCAGTTTCAGGGTTTCTACTGTATTCGACAGTTTTCTTCGCGATTTTACGTTCTACGATTTGCATGGAAGTCTTATCAACCAAGAAGTAGTCCGGTATAATCGCTCCCGAAACAACAGCTTCACCAAGGCCCCAGTTACCTTCGATAACAATGTGGTTTGGGTCGCCAGTAACGGGATTAAGAGTGAACATTACACCTGCAGCCTTTGCGTTAACCATTTCTTGGACGCCAACACTTATCAGAACGTTTTCATGCTTAAACCCTTTCTGAGTTCTGTAAAAGATTGCTCTAGGTGTAAAAAGGCTTGACCAGCAGTCCACAGTTCTCTCTAGAAGCTCATCTTCTCCCTTCACGTTCAGGTAAGTTTCTTGTTGTCCAGCAAAAGACGCGTCGGGCAAGTCTTCAGCCGTAGCACTTGACCTTACAGCAACGAAAACTAGGTTTGTACCTAACCTTTTACATAATTCTTCATAGGCGTTTCTAACGGCGTTCTCAACATCTTTAGGCACTGGCGTTGATTTCATTAGTTCTCGAATTTTCTTAGAAGCTACGTCATACTGTTTTGGTTCGTTTTGATCTATTACCGTTTCTCGTATAATCGCGTAGATTTTTTCGGATACACCAGTTTCCTCGATGAATTTCTTATAAGAAAATGCAGTTACTGCGAAACCCGGTGGAACGGATATGCCTGCATTTATCATCTCGCCGAGATTAGCGTTTTTGCCTCCAACAGAAGGAATGTCAGTTTTTCTTAGGTTTTCAAACCATATTATCAAGTCCTTTTTCATTTCTGCCATGATTCTTTCGCCTCTTACGCTGACAACTTTTCAATAACTATTTTACAGGGAATTGGAAGCTTGGACTTTCCAAGTTTTAAAGCCGCTTTAGCGGTTTCTACTCCATCCGCGTTCACGCTAACCTTCATAAGTGTCTGGTTGGATCTTACTCGTGCCGCGGTTCCTATAGGTTTCCCAAATGATCTTTTCATACCGTCTTGAAGACGATCTGCATGTGCACCGAAAATCATTTTGTTCTCCCTAAGAATCATGTGCGGATAGGGAAGAATACGGAGGCAGTAACTGTTTGTAAGTTCACCCTCTAAACGACGGTTTGTAGCTATACGCGCCGCCTCCAAAGCGCAATGGCGGATTTGCGCCTTTTTCCGACCTACAAGTCTTGCTTCATATTCAAATTTTGATTTAGTGTCTCCCATTGTGAACTTGACTATTTTCGAAGGTGGAAAGCCTCTAATAAACTTCTTTCTTGTATAAGCCTGCCCCTTAACGGCTCTGTAATTGCGTGCATGCATCAATTTTCCCCTTCAGCATACCATAAATGTAATATTATTTAAACTAGACGATTTGTTAATAACGCCTCTTGATTAAGGTTGTGAATTTCAAATCAATCTTGAAAATCAAAATATCTATTCAGCTTATTTTCACATTGACAACCGCTTGTTTTTAAACCATATTTTAGCGAGCTCATCATAGTTTAGGAAAACCTTTTTCAGAATTGAAACATACATCTGCAGTTCCTCATCAGTCAAGTATTGAAATTGGTACCCTCCAAGGTAAGGTGCTGGTTCACCTTCTCTTGTAACAAATTCGATATGCATAAAGGGATCTCCCCGTTTGATTGTGATTGGAACACGATCATTACTCAGATTCACGAGTTCCAGAGCAAGTCTTCCAACAAATCCGCTGTGAACCTTTGCAGCATTCAAGAAAGATAACCCCATCCGTCCATACTTGCTTTTAGCTGTTAAATGAGCCACATAATTGGGCGGTACAAACACTATTTCATATGATATAAGGTTTTTATGTTCTAAGTAGTGAAGAGTAGTCTCCTCTTTAACTGTTAAGATGTAGCCATCTCCATCAAGCAAATTATAATCGTATGGGTATATGCTCCTGTACTTCTCAATAAGCTCCTTCAACTTGCCCTTACCTAAGATACCCACTAATCGAAACCTCCAGTACCTTCTAGCAATACTGAGACTTTCACATTATATAGTTTTTCAGAACTTATGTATAATTGGCTGGGTTGTATCTCATTCAGTTTCATCATGAATGTTTTAATCATCAAC
>DAOVQA010000162.1:0-3324 GCA_030628925.1 Candidatus Bathyarchaeota archaeon
ACATGACCGTGAAGGACAACATAGCATTCGGATTGGAAATGCATAAAACTCCGCAAATGGAGATCGAGAGAAAAGTCAAGGACACTATGAATCTCATAGACATCTCACACCTTAAAGAAAGGCATCCATTAACCCTCTCCGGAGGAGAACAACAAAGAGTCTCCCTCGCAAGAGCCCTCGCAACCAATCCAAAAATCCTCCTTTTAGATGAACCTCTGGGCGCCCTTGACCCGAGAACTCAAAGGTTCTTGAGAGAGGAGCTTAAAAGGATACATAAGACACAGAATGTGACAACTATTCACGTAACACACGACCAAACTGAAGCTTTAATCCTGGCAGACAGGATTGGAGTCATAATGAACGGTGAAATAGTCCAAGTGGGCTCTCCACATGAACTCTTCAACAGACCGATAAACGAGAGAATAGCTGAATTCGTAGGAGTTGAAAACGTTCTCAAGGGCACAATAAAATCGAATAAAGATGGCCTCGCATTGATAGATGTGGACAACCTTGAAGTATGCGCACTCACAAACATCAAAGATGGAAAAGTAGATGTCTTCATCCGCCCGGAAAACATCGTCCTTTCGAAGAATCCTCTCCGAAGCAGCGCCAGAAATATCTTCAAAAATAGGATAGCCAAAATAACGAATCTTGGACCAATCTTGAATGTGGAGCTTGATAATGGACTTGAAATATTCATAACGAAACAGTCAGCAGAGGAGATGAGTCTGAAACAAGGCGTACAGGTCTATGCATCCTTTAAAGCTACAGCAACACATGTTTCTAGGAGATTAACGTAAACCATATGAGAAAGACTGGTTATTTAAAACTGGAATGAAAACGAGGGTAACATTCTGGAGGTGACACATGAACTTGGCTGCTTCTGTAGAAAACGAAAAAATCAAACCTGCCTTCAAACTATGGTTTGAAATTGGAGACAACTATGTTTTTGGAGAAGGAACTTACGCGCTTATGGAGCAAATAAAAAAGGAAAAATCGATAAGTGCGGCGGCAAGAGCAACAAGCATGTCTTATCGACATGCATGGGGTCTCATCAAAGAAGTTGAAAAACACCTAGGTGAAACAGTAATAAAAACCCAAAAAGGCGGAAAACACGGCGGCAGATCGGAAGTGACAACTGCAGGGCTTTCACTATTAACAAGCTACAAGAAACTGAAGAAAAAAATGACAGCTACATGCAAACTGGAATAATGTGACTTCCAATTTTCCACGGTTAACCCATGTAAACCTCCCTTCCACAAGAAGCTGAACAAGACGCTCAAACACCGACGCATAAACGTGCACAGCTCAACCAAAAACAGAATCAAAAAGTTGCATAACGCTTGAAGAGATATTTCTGTGCATCCAATGGAGATTAAACTGTCCAGAAAAACGCGTTGTAATCAGTGCTGGAACTGAAAGAGTCCACCATCAAATCTCCCATGAGGTAAACTGCGATGAAACTTGTCCAGATAAATTCTCTTCATGAGAAGAATGGTAGACGTTCTCGAGGGGAGAAAGGAGAGAAGAGAGAAACAGTTCCTACCATTCTCCTCACACATCTCCACTAGTATACATGCGACATTCTTGATTTAACCTTTAACCTTGCTGAAAAGATCAAGGTGAGACTGAGCTAACCGTTCCAAAAACAATTGCTTATTTCTTCTTGCCTACCCTTCTAGCTTTCTACTTGAACTGATGATTTAGTTCAGGTTACGCACAATTGGCGTGCCAGTTTAGGCTGGCAAGTGCAAGCCTTACGAAGCGTTAAGGATCAGACCCGAGATTGACACATCCTGAACACTTGACGAAACTGCAGAAAAATCGTGAACGTTACTGTTGGTATACGTAGGACAATGCATCTACATAGGCTGCGTCTATGAAGTAGTATCCTTTCCACGCACCAGCTTTCTTAAAGCCAAATTTTTCGAAAACTTCTGTTAGAAAGCTTGTTTTCGGTATCTCCACCACAACTTTGCGGTAGCCATATCTTCTTTGGAATTCTAAGATTGCTGTGATGAGGGTTTCAGCAGTCATTACTGGATTTTCGTTCACATCAATGAGGGTTTCTTCAACCAATATTTTTGTGGATGGAGGTGGTGCAGTTGAGTATTGAACGTAGCCTAAGAGCTTTTGTTTCCTAAAGCATCCGTAGCAGAATGTTCCTTTTGCAGTGTTAAGTTGTTCATACCACTCTCTTGTTTTCTCTTTTGAAATCGGTGGGATACGGCTTGTGGATTTGGTGGATTCCAAGCAGTTTTGAAGTCTACTAACCTCGTTCAAGTCGTCATCCACTAGTTGCCTTACGATAAGCTTCACATTTTTCTCTTCATGTTCTGCCGATTGCTTAGGTAGCTTGCCAATTCGAGGGTTTATATCCGCCAGGTCTAATCCCATTATCACGCCGCTACACCATTGCCCATCTATGAAGGCTGCTTCAGTGATCGTAGATTCCACTTCAAAGCCCATTTTCCGATAAAGTCTTAACGCTCTTTCGTTGCCCTCAAAGACGCTGAGCATAATCCTCTTGCACCCGTAATCTTTCGCCACCCTTATTGCCTCCTTCATCAATGCTGCGCCTATTCCTTTCCCCCAATATTCTCTTTTCACATAAATGCCAAGCCAAGCGATGTGCCTTGTTCTTCCTTTTTCCGGTCCTACATCTACACAGCCTACAGACGCCTCATCTAATTCCGCGATTATTATCTTCCTATCCTCTTCTTTAACCTCACTTTTCAGTTGTTCCTTAACTTCATGCTCAGTACGTGGATAAAAGAAAAGAAGATGCCTAGCCACTTCAGGCGTGTTAATAACTTCCGTTATCCATTTTGCATCTTCAACACTTACACTCCGAAACTTCAGCTTCACAACAAGCCCCTTCCTCGTTAATAGTGCCACTCCCTTAGAAAAAAGTATCGAAAACCAATCCACCATGGCTCAGCTTTGCCGAAATGCTAGGTGAAACTATGCATAGACCTTCTCAAATCACCGCTAATATCGTTCAAACACTGCTTTTAGCCTGTGCGAATTTAAGTTCATCGCTGACATAGACAGTGTGAAGCTAACTAGAAAGCAGAACCAAACCCTCCCACGTATCTCCCTGTCCACTGGGGGATTACTGGTGGGGTCGCGGGGATTTGAACCCCGGATCGCCAGCGCCCCAGGCTGGTATCCTTGTCCAAACTAGAGACCGTCTCCAGGGAAGTGGATGCCGCCCCTGGGACGAGTCTTAACTAGACGACGACCCCACAGAGATGAATTCTATTTTAGCTTTCTAAAGAGTCTTTTGTCTTCGTATTCACATACACATTCAAAGCCTGTTTC
>DAOVQA010000151.1:0-3595 GCA_030628925.1 Candidatus Bathyarchaeota archaeon
AATTGAAGTGGTTCTGGATAAAGGGCTTCTCTTCCTCTGAAGGCTGACAAGCTTATTTCACACAGGAATGGGCAGTCGCGGATGCAAATGGGGCACATTCCACTTGTTGGGCTTGTATCTTTGACGCGTGTTATTGTTCCAGTTGTTGACTTCGCGTTTAAATAAGAGCTGTTTCTGTGTACACGTTCAGTCATTTTCTTTCACATCTACATTTACAAACATCGTAGAATATGTTCAGTAATGCATGGGCATTTAAGCGTTACTTTGAAAAGAGGTAAAAATGAACATGCATGAACATATGGGGCTGGTTACATCTTGATTCTACATTAAGGTGATTTCAAGCCCTTTGACTGTGTACTCTCTGCGTTGATATGTTTGTGAATGATAACGACCGCCCGCTTTCTTTACTTCCAAAATTTTTTTACCTCCTTCATTTGATAAGTTGATAACCACTTGAGTCATATGCTCTATTATAGCGCAAAACTCTCTTGGGTGAGCGTTCTTTGCGATTGTCCAGTAAGCCAACGTTTGATAGGCGTATAATGCTGGACATATGTGTCCGAAAAAAGCTTTTACGGCCTCGAGTCCCCAATTGTGTTCCATCAGGGATAGGCTGTTGAAAATAAGTCTTGTACCCGGTACTACGAATTCGCGTTCAATTCTTCCAAAAAATCTGTGAAATCCTTCCGGATCTTTTGAACTGGGCACCTTCCGTATCCATGAAGGAGCCTTATCGTAGAAATCGTTGAATATAAATTCGCCTTGTCCAGATGAGTCTGTGAAGCAATCTAGGATAAGAAGCTTGTTTTCCCAGCCCTTCGGTAGGGTCTTAGTTAAAGGTTTGAGTTGAAGCATCAGAGCTTGTGGTGGGTAAATAAAGTCCAGATAAATTACTTGATTTTTTTTGGTTATCCCTTCTTTCATGAAAGTATACAGGAATTCTCGTGTGAAAGTTCCGGATTCCATTTTCCACAACACGTTTTCTCCAAGGAAAAGCCCTCCATCTAAGAGTTTGTCTAGATTTCCGATGCCTGTGGAGTACAATCTTTGCTCTTCTTTGTTTGCCAATCTGATGGCACATCATGTCTTTTGATTCCTCTATCTCTGCCGTTGTTAAAAACTTTTAGGTTGGTTTCATCTGTGTTAACATTTGTTCAAGTGTGTACATCATGAACATAACGTTTCTATATTTGAACATCGCTTCTACTAATCTAAAAGGTGTAACAAAATGTTAAGCTTGATTGAATCGTCGGGAAGAGAACTAGGAATGATAAAGCTAATGGCTGATTTCTTTGCAGAAAAACCAGAGCTAACAGCGATGATCGAAAGCTATACAACAGCACACTACGCACTGATGACCACGTATTCCGAAAACTTTGGTATACCAACGGAAGACGCGTGGAAAATCTTTGAAGAACTAGCGAAAAAAGTGAATGAAGCAGAATACATAAAAATAGAAGCCCCACGTCCTATCAAAAAATTGTGGCCCCTCTCAAAAGAAGAAGTAAATATGTTACGTGTCATATTTGACTACTTCTCTGAAAATCCAAAAATGGTTCCTGCAGGTTTAATCCTGTCAAAGAGAGTTGATTCATTAGCTGATACCTATCATTGGTTCTTCGGAAAGGAAAATGGTGAAGTTGCAAAGGAGATTCTGCAGAATCTCATAGAAAAGCTTCAGACATTAGTGTCAGCTAAATTTGAAACATTAGCTCCAGTAATAGTACGGCCAAACCCTTATGAAGCCGCCCTTAGGCAGCTGGACATAGCTGTTGAAAAACTGAATCTTGATCATGGTATACATGAGATGTTGAAACACCCGATTCGTGCACTCGTTGTGAACATCCCGGTGGTTATGGATGGCGGGAGCATACGGGTCTTCACAGGCTACCGTGTGCAATATAACGATACACTGGGACCATTTAAAGGGGGCATACGATACCACCCAAACGTCACGCTAGATGAGGTCACTGCACTGGCGGCATGGATGACCTGGAAAACCGCAGTTACTGGCTTACCGCTAGGCGGTGGGAAAGGAGGAATACGTTGCAACCCAAAAGAAATGTCAAAGAGTGAACTGGAAGGATTAACAAGAGGCTATGCTCGTGCACTCGCAAGATTCATAGGGCCTTTCACGGATGTTCCAGCGCCAGATGTGTATACAGATTCTCAAACAATGGCGTGGATAATGGATGAATACAGCGGAATAATAGGTCGCAACACCTTCGGTGTGGTAACCGGCAAGCCAGTTGGCGTTGGTGGTTCACTTGGAAGAAATGAAGCAACATCGAGAGGTCTGATGTATACAGTAATTGAAGCAGCCAAGGAACTAAGCTTGAAGCTTAAGGGAGCAACAGTTGCTGTTCAGGGCTATGGCAATGTGGGATTCCATGCAGCTCACCTTCTTCACGAAATTGGCTGCAAAATCATAGCGGTTTCAGACTCAAAGGGTGGGACATACACTCCTGAGGGGCTAGACCCAATACAAGTGCAAGAGTACAAAAGGAGAACAGGATCAGTAGTTGATTATCCAAACAGCAAAATGATAACTAACGAACAATTGCTGGAACTGGAATGCGATATCTTGGTGCCAGCAGCTTTAGAAAACCAAATCACAAAGGCCAACGCTAACAAAATTAAAGCAAAAATAGTTGCTGAAGGAGCAAACGGACCAGTAACCCCAGAAGCAGACGATATACTGTTCAAGAATGACGTTTTCGTAATTCCTGACATCCTTGCGAACTCAGGCGGTGTTATTGTCAGCTATTTTGAACAAGTTCAGAACCAGATGAATTACTACTGGATAGAGGATGAGGTAAGAGCTAAACTTGAAAACACAATAACAAAGGCTTTCAAAGTTGTCTTTGTAATGGCGCAACAACACAAGGTGAACATGAGAACCGCTGCTTACATGGTTGCAGTAAAAAGAGTATCAGATGCGATGCTTCTCCGAAAAGGCAAAGTTCTTGTTCCTTTACGCAAAGCACTCCCATCATGAAACGGCTAGACAAATCCCTCTCTTTTTCTCTAAACATGTACATTGCACATTTTTTGTGAACATATTTAAATTAAAGCGTCCATAGCTTAAATTGTGGAAGAAATGTCTGTTCATCTTCACACAACAATAACAAAGAAAACGAACGAAATCATAGAGGAACTAGCCAAAACTTATGGTGCGAAAAACCGTGTCCTTGAGCAAGCAGTAGAAACATTGCTTCGGGTGGAAAAAGTCGGCTCCTGTGAAGACTGCGTAGTAAAAGCCAAAATGAATGAACAAACAAAGTTGAGAGAAGCCCTTGATTTGACATCATTTGGAAGAAAAACTCTAGATGGCCTTTTGGAAGTTGCAGTCGGCGACAAAACAATACAGGATATGATAAAGGAACAGAAAGCAGAATCTAAGAACACCATTGAAATCCTGAAAGGTGCAATAGAATGGAAACCACCATCCAACTTCAAAGAGTTTACCATAATTCTTGAGGAAATCAGAGACTTAACCCGAATGTTTGACTTAGCCTCACGCAGTGAAATAGACAACACTGTAATACTAAGACCCAAAGCATTTAGACGCTTACCAGAAGTTGTCGCATTCCAA
>DAOVQA010000033.1:0-9098 GCA_030628925.1 Candidatus Bathyarchaeota archaeon
CAATAATTGCCAAAGTTGAAAGAGACAGAGAGATTGAAGAGTTGAAGAAGGAATATGGAGATTTTGGATGTGGCTATCCGACGGATCCTAAAACCATAGGTTTCCTTCAACAAAGCCTAGAGAAATTCGGGGAATATCCAGATTGTGTCAGAAAATCGTGGAAGCCAGCTAAAAGAGTTAAAAGCGAAAAAGATTCATGCCAGACAAAACTTATATGAAACTTGAAATCAGGTCTTCCGGCTTCTTGATTTCTGAAAGTTCATCGCTATGGATACACAAAATATCCCTGCTTGAGGGCTTTTGTCCTTCTGTTATAAGAATTGGGCATGCTTGGACAACTCTGCTAACGCTTAAAATCTCATCCACCCTTCTATCTAATTCTCGTTCTTTCTTATCTGCAACTGCACCGATAATCTTCATTTTTTCCTTCTTTGCATCAATAAGGAAGTCGAAAGGTGCCTTCTTGAATACTGCAAAGTTATAGTGGGCAAGCCTTTCAAAAATTTTCTGGAGAAGCCTGTTTCTGATGATTACGCGTCTAGCCTTGGTTAAGAGACATTTGGGTTGATTTTCTGACTTTTCGAAAAGGTTCACTGATTTCGCTACAGGGATTCCCAAGATATATATGAGATTGTATGCTGCAGAGACTGAAGCCTTAGCCATCCCTCGTTCATAACCGTAGATGGTTCTCCTAGAAATGCCAATCTTTTCAGCCAGTTCACCAATTGATAAGCCTAGCTCCTGTCTTCTTCGCATAATTGCTTCTCCATCGATTTCAACGTAATAGCCTCCTGGACCAGCTTGTATTAGAGGGTAGACTTTGCGGAGCACTATGTTCTCAAATGTCCTTTGGCTGACAGCCATGATATTATACCTTGAATAAACAGTGTCGTCTTCCAATGGTTTTTCACGTGTTTTCTGGCTTATCAGAAGCGGAACAGCTGATATATGTTCTGATATGACTGCAAGCTCCATGGGGTCGCTTGGAGATATGTTACCAATGTCTTGTTGGATTTTTATGAAAACCAGTGTCCTGTTTTTTCTTGCTGCAAAGTCGAAGCAGCTTGGCCGACAGCAACATTTTTGAGAAACGGTGAAACCTGCTTCCTTCAATATTGTTTCTGCAGTTTTTTCGTTTCCCGTCTCCTGATAAGTCATCGAAGAGTCACATAAAATATCATGACATTGTTAAATATAAACTATACTTATCTTCTAGATGATACCTTCACTACGTCTTAGCCACGATCATAGCATGAGCCTTATCATATGGTTCTAGATGAACAATAGCCTTTATGCTGAAGCCACGATGTTTCAAAACTTCGACTTCTCGCTTATAGATTTCTGATGGCTCCTTGGTTACGTCTATACTCTGAGCCTTGACTGCAAACATTATCCAGCCGGATTTTTTTAGGAATAAATCCGCGTTGTCCGCTAGAATCCTGGCTTGTTCAGGTTGTGCAACATCGCAGTAAATATCGTCAACTTTTCCGCTGATGAAAATTTCGTATTTTTCGGGTAAACGAGCATCTTCCAGTATAGGTGACATGTTAAGCCTAAAAGCACACACATTATCGACGAGTTCCCTTATGGATCTTGATGCAAACTCGACGCAGTAGACGTGGCCTTTTTGGCCGATTATGTCTGAAACATGGCTTGCAGTTGTTCCAGAGGCTGCACCAAGATACAGGACCTTATGGTTTGGTTTTATCGGAACGTTTTCCAAGTTTTTCAGGATAGCTGCGGCAAGTTTGCTTCTAAAGGGGTCCCAAAGACGATATTCCACGCCTTTATGTTTTATGAGCCTTTCACCGTAAACATCTCTGCTTGGCGTAAGGTTTTTTGTTGCTAGTCTTTGAGCTCCATTTTCCATGGTTACCTGGTATATTGCTGCGAACTGGGAATGTGGTTTAACGCGTATGTGCACGTCTCTTCTTTCTCCTTTTCTTTTGTACATGTTTTCTTTTTGGAACTTGGGGTGGCTGAACATATTCGCGATGGATTTCTTCAACTCTTCTTTTTAAGGCGGCTGAAAGTTCTTCACCTATGTACCTTGTTCCGAACGCGTCTGTTCTTGCAGCTATGGCTAATTTCCCTGCTACTGCCCGTGCGATTTTCCCTCTTTGCCATTTTTTGGCTTCATGCAACAATGTATGTTGAAATATTATTCCATGTTTCGGAGGTCTTGCACCAGTTTTAAGTGAGCGGAAGAGGGCTTTTTCTGCTCCTAAGACCTGGATTGTGCTTGCAGGCCTTTTAGCAAGATTCATCAAACCTCCAGCTAAGGCGATCAAGCGTGCGCCTATTAGCGAGCCTACAATTGCTTTCATGTTTGGAGCAACTTCTTCCATAGCTGTGTCTAAATAAGTTTCCAGCGTTTGTCTCAGCTGGTACAGCCCTAGAACGCTTTTGCATAGCTTTCGGATTTGCTCTAGATCGGTCACCGCCAAGTCTGCACCCATGGAGGTTTCTGCTGATCTAGCCATAGTTTGAGCCTTCGATTTTGATATGTTTTCTTTCTCTAGTTTTGCTTTTGTGAAGTTGTTTTTGTTGCCAAGTTTGGAAACTAGGCGAGCGTAAGTTTCATGCTTATCCAGCAAACGGTCAAGTTCTGGGAAATGTATACCGTACCACTCTATTGCCCTACTCATGAACAGGTTTATTGTTTTATCCAAATCATCAAGAGTTTGAATTGCCTGAGCTATGATAAGGTCTCTGTTCTCAACAGCCCTCTTAACCCTGAATTTAGTGATTTCTACGGTAATGTCATGTATCCAACGGCTGAACTCTTCGAGGTCCTGAGCGAAGCCTGTTTCAACCGCGAACCTTTCCATGCTGGAACGTAATTCACTAATCCTAGATGGCTTGGAAAGTTCAATTTCGACACCGAATCTTTCTTGAACTTCCTTGGCGACGTTTGCATTCTCAAAAACAAAAATGTCATAACCATTTTCCCGAAGCATACTAACTAACTCTGCAATTTCATCCACCATTTTGCCGGTTTCGATTTTACTGAGTGTTCTAGCTGCAATTTGAGGTTTTTTCGGAAACAAAACCTTTTTTACTAGCTCATTCTCCCCGCTGAAAGCTAATATTCCAAATGGACATGCAATTATCGTCGTCTTCATTACCTGAGCCTCTGTCATTTAACCTACTCAGCGTTAACTATTATTCCTAGGTTTTACATTAATAAAGGAATAACTCTTAAAGGTTCGTGCCCCCTCCCCCCCCTAGTTTTTTAGTTTCTTCTTAAAGGAGGAATAACTGGCACCTAAAATTTTCAAATGTTGATCTCAATTTCAACTTATTAGCGTGCACAGGGTTTTCCGCAGTTCCTTGCAAGAGTAGAATGTCTTCGTGTTTTATTTTCTGTTTCTAAAGTGGGAAAATCGAAGGTTTAGCCAGCCTGTATTCGCAATGTGATTGTTGCAAAGGCATCATCACTTTTATAAGCAGTTAACCTTTACTGAAAATCGTTCGTGGTGACGCAGTCTTTGGAGACTAACCGTTTACATGTGGATTTGGCTGGTTTGAAACTTGCCAATCCGACTATTTTGGCTTCGGGTATTCTAGGCTTGTCTGCAGAGTCATTGGGTAATGTTGTAATAGGTGGGGCTGGTGCCATAGTCACGAAGTCTATTGGTTTGATACCGCGAAAGGGCTATGCAAACCCTACTGTAGTGGAAACTAGCTGCGGCTTGATCAATGCTATGGGTCTTCCGAATCCTGGAATAACGGAGTTTGTTAAGGAAATTTGCGAAGTGAAAAATCTTGGCGTCCCAGTCATTGTTAGTGTTTACGGTTTCTCCGCTGATGAATATGCAATTGTAGCTAAGAAAGCTGTAGATGCTGGAGCAGACTCCGTGGAATTAAATGTCTCCTGTCCTCACGTCAAGGACACAGGCTCAGAAATCGGGCAAAATCCGGAAATTCTAGCTGAAGTTGTCAGAAAGGTGAAAGCTTCTATAGATAAACCTGTCTTCGTCAAGATGTCTCCAAACGTAACGAATATAACTGAAAACGCGGAAGTTGCCACAAAAGCTGGTGCAGATGCATTAACAACCATAAACACGGTTAAGGCTATGGCAATAGACACGGAGACAGCCATGCCAATCCTGAGTAACAAAACAGGCGGATTATCTGGCACAGCAATAAAACCAATCGCGGTTAGATGCGTCTATGAAATATACGAAAAAGTTAAAGTGCCAATAATAGGGTGCGGTGGCATAACAAACTGGCGTGACGCTGTTGAATTTCTGCTGGCAGGAGCCACAGCCATCCAAATAGGAACAGCCATAGCTATAGAAGGACCAAACGTGTTTGAAGCTGTTGCATGTGGAATAAACAGTTATTTGAAAAAGAAAGGTTTCAAGAGTGTGAAAGAAATTGTCGGCTTATCACATCGCAACTAACAAGCTGAGAACCACACATATTCTAGGCATAGAAAATGAGAGCCCAACAGTGAAAACATTCACCTTTAAAGACAAGCAATGCGGACAAGCTAAGCCCGGTCAGTTTCTTATGCTTTGGATACCAGGCATAGATGAAATTCCCTTAAGCATACTGGACGCAAAAGAAAACGGCTTAGTGTCAGTAACCGTAAGAAAGGTTGGAGAGGCGACAAGTGCCCTCCAGAATAAAAATATAGGCGAAGTAATCGGTATTAGAGGCCCCTTCGGAAACAGCTTCACTGAAAAAGAAGGATCCATATTGATGGTGAGCGGAGGCACAGGCACCGCTCCGATACTATTTCTAGCTAGGAAAATAGCATCAAGAGCAACAAAACTTGTTTTCGTAATTGGCGCCAAAACACAAGATGAGCTTCTATTCATAGAGGAGTTGAGTAAAATTCTTGCCATGGAAAGAGACAGGGTAATAGAAACAACTGAAGATGGCAGCTGCGGCGTTAAAGGTTTAGTAACAACTCCATTGAAGAGGCTTCTTGCGAAGGAGAAGTTTGACATGCTCTATACTTGCGGTCCAGAGCAAATGATGCGGAAAGTTTTTGATTTAGCTGAAAAATATGAAGTAGCCTTAGAAGCTAGTCTTGAACGTTTGATGCGTTGCTCGATAGGCTTGTGCGGAAGCTGCGTCATAGGCAAATACCGTGTATGCAGAGACGGTGCAGTGTTTACAAGGGAACAGCTAAGAGAAGTTAAGAATGAATTTGGAATTTCAAAATGCGGTTTTGATGGAAGAAAAGTCCCATTGTAAAGAAGACTAGGCTTTCTACTGTAACAGGTCTGTAAAGGGTTCTTGCAAAAGGCCATAAGTAGGAATGGGGATTCCAATTCGTTATTCTTATGTTATCATTAATGTTCGCAACAACGTTTCCAGTAATCCTTGCCAAGGAAAAAAGCTGTGTATGAAGACTTACCATTTAATCAATAAGTGTGCTCTTTTGTGGCAAATATACATTCAAGTATTAAAGCCTGAAGTATATACTTAGGCGTTGATTACGGATTTAGAAAAGAAATTGTTCATAAAGCATATGTGTTTGAGAGGAGAATGGTAGAAGGAAGGAAGAAAGGAGAGAATTATCTTTCTACCATTCCCATAAAGAAGTAATGAATAGAAGTTAGTTCTATAAAAATCTTCTATTATTATGTTCTATTTTATCTGCGTATTTCCACATGTTTAGACCCGTAAAACACACGAAAACATCACTGTTTAACTTGAGCCAGATGCCATCTGAAATGGCGTTCTGGAAATTCTGCACATTGATAAAGGTTTACTTATCCTTTTTCGAGATTGGTTCCGCTTAGATGGTATGTCTGAATATGCTCTTAAGCGCGCGCGCAGAATATTAATTCAAAAAGGTTATTACAGCTTAGAATGGAGATGTCTCCCGCAAACTCCCCATTTTCCCAGCTGTCTTAAATTTTTATGATAGAATTACCAAATTGGTTGAAAAAAGAGATAGCGGTTATTGAGCTGCCTCAACGTTGGTTTCTTTGTAATATTGAGCATTTGATGTGAACACTGTTATGCCCACTGTAATGCCGACATCATTTAAGGCTATGCTGTCAGGGTTCATGATGTAAATAACAATAGCCCAGCCCGACTTCAATGTCAAATCATCATTGGCTCTTGCAAAGTTTCGTTGTTGCCCTTGTATGGTGATGCTAAAGCTTGTGCCAGTGATTTCAGTTGATGTCACTTGTAAATCATCTGAAATTGTTACGTTGTTTGTTCTCCAATAGTAAACATTAGTCCATGGGCATTCCTGTCCTCTAACTGTGATCTTATCCAAGACGACGTCTTTTCCACCAGTGTTTATGATTACTATTGCAGCCTCAGCCCATGAGCCAGTAGTGTTATACCAAACATGCTGTTTAGTCAAAAACAAGTTTTCCTCCTGCACCCGTGTAGGAGCAACAGCACTGTAGTAGACCCGGTTACCAAATGATGTTATGATCTTGAACAGATATTTGTTGCTGGAAGTCCATGCATAGATTATGTTCAATGTCAATTCTGAGTTGGCACTAATTGTCGCTGGCAGTGACGGATTGGTTGAGTTCTGCTTAAGGTTATCTATCCAAATTTCTTTTATTGTTATCGATGTCATTCCGGTGTTGTTTATTGTCACTCTTATTAGACTGCTTAGAAAATTCACTTGTGTTATCTGTAGTTTCTCTGTAGCTTCGCCTAGGCGAGTAAGCTCGACCTTTAATGAAGTATTTGATGGTGGAGCGTTTGATTCTATTTTCAACCAAGAGGGAAGGTTTTGTTGACCTGAAGTGACTACATAGATTTCATTGCTAAACGTCACATAATTTTCTTGATATGTTGTGTTGCTTAAGTAGAAATCCAAAATCACAGAATAATTTATAGAGGCATGATTCTGAACCGTTATGTTAAACTCTTCGGTTTCCCCTGGAAAAAGGCTCAATTCGGAAGGATAATACAGTATTTCAATGGGTTCCTTCACTTCAAGTGGGATAATCAATGTTTTCCAAACATAACTTGCTAAAACTCCCGCACCAATTCCAGAAATAAGGATGATAGCGATAAGCCATAATGGAATTATATGCTTCCCAATTTTAATATCCCTCAAATATATTCTCTCCAATGTTTACCCTATACTGTTCCAGACAAATAAACACTAAAAAACTGTAAGTAGATTTTACAATTTAAATCTTTATTACTAATACGTAAAACACTGTTTACCTTACGCGCGCACGGTTGTTTATGGTTCTTGTATTTTCCACATCATGACACGAACTATTCTCTTGAACATTGACATTTGATTTTGACAAACTGTAACTTCTTCATTTTACCAGCGTGTTTCTAGAAGATTCTTCGGTAAATTATAAAAGTCTAACTAACCCATAAGAACGAACGGTATTTGCCATGACAGAGCGAAAATTTCCAACAGGACCCTTTGCTCTAGTGGTAGCTGGCCTCTTCGTTATGATTTATGCTTTTAGTGATCCACGTTCCCAAGATCCTCAGTATTCCAGCGCTTGGCTATCGCTAACCTTAGCCTTTGCTGTTCCACTTGTTTTACTCGGGATAGGCTGGTGGGCTTGGAAGCACCGGAAAAGCTCACGTGCATGATGTGTTAAACACAGTCCGTAAATTCTAAAAGTAGAGTACACATATGAAGCGTAGGATGATTAGAATGAAGAAGACTGTTTTGACTTCCTTCACAATTTTGTGTCTGTTATCCATAGTGCTTCTAATGGGATTGGCGTTTAACATTCAGACAGTCAAAGCAACTGGAACCATTTACATTAGGGCTGACGGGAGCGTTGAAGGCACAGACAAGATTCAAAGAGATGGAGACATTTACTCATTTACTGACAACATTAATGATTCTATTATAGTTGAGAGAAACAACATAATGATCGATGGAAATGGATACACGCTTCAAGGAACAGGAAGCGGAACAGCAATAAACCTTTCGGAAGAAACAACGCAACAATCAAGAATATGACAATCAAATCATTCTACGATGGCATCTGGCTCGATGGTTCTTCCAACAACAGCGTAAGCGGAAACAACATAACAGCAAACAACGGTTATGGCATCATAATCTATGAGTCTTCAGACAACATTATTTACCATAACAACTTCATTGACAATACTCAACAGGTTGACTTGGGCGATTATGTCCTTACTAACGTTTGGGATAATGGTTATCCTCCTGGCGGAAACTACTGGAGCGATTATGAGGAAAGATACCCAAATGCTGCAGAGATAGATGGTTCAGGTACCTGGGATACTCCGTATGTTATTTATGAAAATAATCAGGATAACTATCCACTTATGAACCCTTGGACTTCTATTCCACCAGCTATTAACTCTACTGTGGATATTATTCCGAACACTTTGAACTTGCGTAGTAAGGCAGGGTACGTCACAGCGTTCATTGAACTTTCAGAAGGCTACAATATAAGCGACACAGATGTTTCCTCAATCTTGTTGAACAACACGATTGCAGTAGACCCTGATGCTCCCACGGCAATTGGAGACTATGACGATGATGGTATTCCAGATTTGATGGTGAAGTTCAATGGAACAGAAGTTATGGCATATATCATTGCTAATGTTAACATGACTAAGCTATATGAAGAAAGATTCATGACAATAACATTGACCATAACAGGTAAGCTAAATGATGGAACACAATTTCAAGGAAGCGACACAATCAGAATAATGATGCCTATGCGAAGAGGGGCAGGAAGACACTCTTTTCTAAAATAACCCTAACTTTTTTCTAAATCTATTAATCTGTCTCTACAGTAATCTCTTATTTCTTAGCTCTAATATCCAGAATCCACTATCTACTGGTCTAATATTATATACTTATATGCTAATCTTCAGAACGACTTAGCTTAGGAAACCATGTTTTAGCATGATTAAATCGTAGGAAACTATATTAATTGCCATGCCCTAGTATTACATAAACAAAAGTAAGAAGTGAAAAAAATTGAGTGAAAAAGTCAACGACTGGTTGAACGGAATAAGCGAATCAAGTAAGATTCTCTATAAACGATACTGGAAAAAGTTCGAAGAGTACAGCAAAAAAACACCTTCGCAATTGTTAGCCTTAGAGAACGGTAATAAGAAAGCTCTATTGCTCGGTTTCATTGCAC
>DAOVQA010000030.1:0-9323 GCA_030628925.1 Candidatus Bathyarchaeota archaeon
AAGCAGCAAAAAGAATGAGCACACTGAACATTAGACGGTTAGGAGTCATTTACAAAGAGCAACTTGTCGGTGTGCTGTCAAGCAAAGATATTCTAGCAGTCATACCTGAACTCATAGAAATCATTCAAGAACAAGCACTCATAGAAAGCGAGAACAGAATTCAAGAAGCAAAAGAGGAACCACCCTCTCTCGCCGGATATTGTGACCAATGCGGGGGCTGGGCAGACAACCTAAAACAGGTCAACGGAGAATCCCTCTGTGAAGATTGCATAGCCGAATTGGAAAGTGAGGAATGAGGCGGTTGTTTGCGTGTTAAAGAAATCATGGATAAACTCCATCCGTAGCGAGCGTTAAAACAGACGTTTTTGGTCATCCTCAAAAAGTTTTACACTAATGCAGACAACAGTTATAACCGTGAAAGCCTCGGCAATAACCCGAGAAGCAGCTGAACTCATGACTGCAAAAAGCATCGGAAGAGTACCTGTAAAAGATAACAAAGGAAGATTGATTGCTATGGTTGACCGTGAAGATGTTGCCAAATTGCTTGTTAAATAAGAAGGAAGAAAAATGAGTAGAGAAAGTTTCAGAAGATCACTAAGAGAGAGGAGCCCACTATCATCCAAAGATCACACCCATAAAAAGCGACGGGACGAGATGTTGCACGTCGCTAAAAGTCCTGTTGTCACAATGGCTCCTACGACCCCCGTTTACGATGGAATCCAAATAATGAGTAAAGAAGGATTCCGACGAATACCAATAGCCAATCCTGGAACGCGAACACTGGAAGGAATAGTGACAGCTACAGACATAATCAATTATCTTGGCGGCGGAAAAAAATATCAAATTATCCAGAAAAAGTTCAGAGGAAGCATTTTCAAAGCTATAAATGAACCGATAAAACTCATAATGGTGAAAAAAGTTATTTCAATCAAAACATCCGCCAAAATTAGTGAAGCAATAGAGTTAATGAAGCAGCAAAGTCTCGGCGGTTTACCCGTAGTTGACGATAAAAACCGTGTAAGGGCGATAATTACGGAGAGAGACATCGCTAACATGTTCGCTGATAGAATAAGCGGCGTATCAGTTGCCCAGTTAATGTCGGAAAAAATAGTTACGGCTGTATCAAAGACAACAATTTTTGAAGCCGCAAGAACAATGACAACGCAGGGATTCAGAAGACTGCCAATAATTTCCAAAAGAAAAATAGTTGGCATAATAACAACCATGGATATTATACGATTTTTCGGCTCTGGAAAAGTGTTCAAATACCTCAAGTCAGAAAACATAAATCAAGTTCTAAACATGCCAGCACTTGAAATAGCAACAAAAGACGTTGTAACTATAGAACCAAACGTAGACATCGGTCAAGCAGCAAGAATAATGCAGGAGAAAAACATAGGAGCTCTACCAGTAGCTGAAAACGCAAAACTCAGGGGAATAATAACAGAGAGAGACTTCTTCAAAATAATAGAATAACCTTTAACGTTTCCAGTTCATTTCAGTAAAGAGAGCCGATCAACTTGATCGTTGACCTAGTCCTAACCAATGCCAAAGCCTATATAGACAACAAATTAGTGGACTGCAGCCTCGCAATAAACAGGGGAAAAATTTTCAAGGTAGGCAAAGAAACAGCCATGCCTAAGGCGGAAGCGAAGACTGATCTGAAGAACATGCTAGTTCTGCCAGGCCTGATAGATGCTCACGTTCATCTTAGAGATCAAGGAAAAGCATACAAAGAAGATTTCTACAGCGGCACAGCAGCAGCAGCTGCAGGTGGAATAACCACTGTTTTAGACATGCCTAACAACAACCCGGTGACGATGAGCGTTGAAGCCCTGAAAAAACGCATAGAAACTGCTGAAAGAAAAATCTTGGTTAACACAGGTTTTTATTCCGAATTTCCAAAAAAAATGGGGGAAATAAAGAAGATTGTTAGGGAAGGTGCTGTGGCTTTCAAGCTTTTTATGGCTGAGCAGATTGGAGGACTAAACGTAGATGATGATCATGCATTGCTGGAAGCGTTCAAAACCGTCAGTAAGTTGAAGACCCCGGTCGCTGTTCATGCAGAAGACAAAACAACATTTAAAAAAATTGAAGACAAATTCAAACGTGCCAACCGCAACACTATTGAGGCATTCCTTAATGCCCACTCAGAAAGCGTTGAGGTGAAAGCAGTAAAACGCATACTGAACATTGCCAAACAGACCAATGGGCGCGTGCATTTTTGTCATATAACCACTAGGAATGCTTTGAAGGCAATAATTGATGCAAAGAAATCTGGAATGCTGATAACGTGTGAAACAACACCTCATCACCTGTTTCTGTCAGCTAATGATTTAAGGCAAACCGGAATGCTAGCGTTAACCCTGCCGCCACCCCGAGAAAAACCGCATATTGCAGCCCTCTGGAATGGAATCAGAAAAGGTTGGATCGACATTCTAGCTTCAGATCATGCACCACACACACTGAAAGAAAAGAAAGCCAAGTCTGTTTGGGATGTCAAAGCTGGCATAGCAGGCTTAGAAACGACTTTTCCATTGTTACTCACAAAAGTGAAAGCCGGACAGTTATCAATAACTGATGTGGTAAGGTTGATGGCGGAAAAGCCAGCAGAAGTTTTTGGACTAAAAAATAGAGCCCGTTTGAAGGAAGGAAAACATGCGGACTTGGTTGTAGTAAACTTGGATATTAAGTATAGAATTGATGCTTCAAAATTTCATTCAAAAGCCAAGTATTCTCCATTTGATGGATGGAATGTTGAGGGAAAACCTGTTAAAACCTTTGTCGGCGGCAGATTGATCATGGATGAAGGAGAAATTGTTGGCGAAGCGGGAAGCGGTGAGATAATTCGAAGAGAGTGAACCCTTGAAGTTCATTGCTGATGGGATGCTTGGAAAACTGACACGTTGGCTTCGTATGTTAGGGTATGATACGAAGTATTCAAGCGAGCTTGATGATGCTCAGCTGATAATGATTGCTAAGAAGGAAAAAAGAGTACTGCTTACAAAGGATTTGCAGCTTTACCGACAAGCCACAGCAAAAAAGGCTGATTCCTTCTATTCAAAAGGGAAATCAGAAGAGGAAAAACTAGCGGAACTTGCAAATCGATTTAAAATTAAACTGGATATAGACATGGCAACGTCAAGGTGCCCAAAATGTAACAGCCAAGTCAAAACAATACCGAAAAAAAGAGTTGTGGACAAAGTTGAGAAAAGCACATTTGCCCACTATGACGATTTTTGGGTGTGCCCAGAATGTGGACAAATTTATTGGCAAGGGGCTCACTGGATAAGAATCTTAAAGACGTTAAAAACAGCAAAAGAAAAAAGGAAGAAATAACTAAACCGAGATTAACCTTCTTCAGGTCTCGCATAGTTAAAAAGGGAAGAGCGGATGACTACCAGTTGAACATTCAAAAACCCTCCCGTGAATTATCTATCGAACAAGTTTTAACGTTGACTTTTGAGCTTTACTCAAAAAATTTCATCAGGTTTTTTATGCCAATTTTGATAGCTGCATTGATTTCAGGAAGCCTCTCAGGTGCGCTCAGCAAATACATAGAAAGTATACCGCTGCTTGAGTATGGAGCCTCCGAAGAAGCGATATGGAATTGGTTTTCCAATTACATCGGAACATTAATCATAATAGGATTTACTTTAGGTATAGTTTCATGGGTTATAGGCACCATAGTTAATGGTGTATGTGTCAAGTATGCTTCAGACGTTATGGAAAAGGATAAGGCAAGTCTTGGAGAAGCTTTCGGTTTTGCAGCTTATAAACTTCTTTCCTTGTTAGCTGTTGCATTCATTACAGTGATACTTATTGCATTGGGTTTTGTTGCCTTAATCGTTCCGGGAATAATACTGACCGTAATGTTTTATCTCGTATTTCCAGTCATCATAATTGAGGATGTAGGAGCCTTTGAAAGCTTATCCAGAAGTAGAAGGCTTGTCAGCCACCGTTGGTTTAAAACGTTCATCCTCTCCTTAATAGTTGGCATAATAATTCTATTTGCAACCATTATAGGAAGCTTGATAGGGGGCCCATTTGGAGAATTCAGGTGGCTTGTAAGCAGCATTATAGCCGCATTTGTTGAACCTGTTCTCCCAATATCAACTACAATTTATTACTATTCCATGGTGGGAAGAGAGGAACAGCAGAGGATTCAGCCGCCACCTCCACCATTCTAGAAGCACCAAAAAAAGTTAACAGAATGTTAATCCTTATTCCAGAAACCATTTGATAGGTATATCTTGGAAAGTGCCGTCAGGCAATGTACGTCTAATTGTTATCGGTAACATGCCTACCTCAACTTCCTTCAGAGCTATATCTATTGCACTTATAAGAGCTTTAGAGGGTTCAATGAGTATGGGAGCGCCCATAGATATTTGGAGTGACCTAGCCCCCACTATCCGAGCTTTCTCGAACCGAGTAAGCTTAGGTGGCCCTATCAAAATTCTTTTCTCTTTTTCAGACGTGTCCTAATACACTCCGCCGCCTGGACCCATCCCACCCATTCCAGGCATTCCTCCAGGAGCTCCTCCAGGAGGCATCGGTGGAGTTTTCATCTTTCCCGAAGCTATGACATCGTCGATTTTAAGTATCATTGAAGCTGCCTCTGTTGCCGACTTGATTATTTGCTTTTTGACAGTAAGCGGTTCGAAGACTCCTGCTTGAGCCATATCCTGAACCTTTCCAGAGTGAACCTCTATTCCAGCCCAAATTTCACCTTTTTCATGCCTTGCCCTCAACTCTGAAAGTATATCTATTGGATCTAAGCCAGCGTTTTCAGTTAACGTTAATGGAATTGTCTCAAGGGCTTCTGCAAAGCATTCAATAGCAAGCTGTTCTCTTCCCGGAAAGGTTCCCGCATATTTTTTAAGTTCCTTTGAAACTTCAAGTTCAGGTGCTCCGCCTCCAGCTACAACTTTAGGCTCTTCAACTATGTCTCTGACTACGCATAAGGCATCATGCAGTGAACGCTCAGCTTCATCCACTATGCGTTCTGTTCCGCCCCTTATCAAAATTGTAACTGCACGAGGATTCTTGCATCCTTCTACAAACGTCATTTTATCGTCTCCGATTTTGCGTTCTTCAACAAGATTTGCATAGCCTAAGTCTCCAGGGTTTACGTCATCCAAGTTCGTTACGATTTTTCCGCCAGAAGCCTTTGAAAGCTTCTCCATGTCTGACTTTTTAATTCTACGCAGTGCAAGTATGCCCTTTCTACTTAAGAAGTGTTGAATCATGTCGTCTAGGCCTTTCTGGCACAGGACAACGTTTGCACCCGTCCCGGTTATTTTGTCAACCATTTCTCGCAGCATCATTTCCTCTTGTTTTAGAAACGCGTCCATCTGTTCTGGACTTTCAATGTTGATCTTTGCATCGAATTCTGTTTTCTCAATTTCAAGCGGAGAGTCCAGCAAAACTATTTTTGCGTTTTCCACACGTTTAGGCATTCCGGAATGCACAACTTCCTTATCCAGAACTACGCCTTTAATCAGCTTTGTGCCCCTTACGGATTCCCCTGGTTTTTTCTCAACCTTAATGTCATCTATGTCTACCTTGTATTTGTTAACGTCCTTTTCAGCAACTTGAAGAACCGCTTTAACAGCTAAATCAGCCAAGTATTCTCTATGCTCAGCTACCAGTTTACTTGCCATAGATGTCATCGCAGCCTTTTTCAGATACCCTTGAAAATTCAAATCCACGGATAACGCGATTTTTTCCAGGATTTTCAGCGTTCTTTCAGAAGCTTTCGTATATCCATCAATTATTATGGTTGGATGAACATTTTTGTTGATTAATTCTTCAGCCTTACTTAACAATGCACCAGATATTATGACGGCTGTTGTTGTTCCATCGCCAGCTTCGTTGTCTTGTGTTTTGGCAACTTCAACCATCATCTTGGCTGCTGGATGCTGAATGTCCATTTCATCAAGGATTGTGCGTCCATCGCTTGTTATTGTTACGTCGCCGAAGCTGTCAACTAGCATCTTATCCATGCCCTTTGGGCCTAAGGCACTTTTTACAGTTTCAGCTACGACTTTCGCAGCCATTATATTAGTGTGTTGAGCTTCTTTTCCTCTAGATCGACTTGAACCTTCTTTCAATACTAAAACTGGAACTCCTCCAGCTGATGTAGGTAACGACAAACCAAACAAACCTCCTTTAACGCGTCACAACAGAAACAGCATTACAATATAAATTTTTCTAAAAGAAACGCGAACTTCCTTGGAAAAGTTAACTTGGCGTAAGCATAGTCTTCAAGCCTGTCCCAGTTAAGATTATCACAATCTTACTGTGTTTTGATACTTCTCTATTTTTGACATGTCTCTTGTAAGCTGCATAAGCAACGGCTGAGCTTGGTTCAACAAAGAAGCCTTTTCCAGCCAGTTCTATAAAAGCGTTGAATATTTCATCTTCTTCAACCATGACTGCATCGCCTTTCTCTTCCCTCAGACGTTTAACCATAAGATCCAGCAGGGGAGGATTCAAACTCACTAAAGCATCAGCAATAGAAGCTATTCTTTCAGGCGAAGTATAATGTAGGTTTTTAAAGCGATGATAGAGGGGAGAAACTTGCCTTGTTTGACAAGCCACTATTTTCGGCATAACACCTATCATGTTGGACTTGACTAAATGCTTAAACCCTTTTATTACACCTAAAAGCAAAGTCCCAGCGGAAACCGGCAAGTAAACGCGTTCTGGAACATCCCAACCAAGCTGCTCAGCTATTTCGTAGGCAAGGCTTCGCATCCCATCCCGAAACAAAGGATGAAGTATATGTCCAACATAGAACTTCCCCAGTTCAGTCTTCTGCGCTTCCTCTGCAACTCTACTTCGACTACCTGAAACCTTAACAACTTCTGCACCATAAAATCGGATTTGATTGAACTTCGGACCAGAAACATTTTCCGAAACGTGAATTTTCGCTTTCAATCCTGCATAAGCAGCATAGGCAGCCATAGATGCCCCAGCATTACCCGAAGAATCCTCAGAAATATAACCGCCCTCATCTTTCACCAGTTTATGCAAAGCGGACACTAACACTGTTGAACCTCTATCCTTAAACGAGCCGGTGGAATTCAAATTTTCAAGCTTAAAATAAGTGTTACCTGAAAACCTTACTAAAGGTGTCCATCCCTCACCTAAAGTTATAATTTCCTTTTCTCTCACATACGGGAAAAACTTTGCATACCGCCAAACAGTGTAATTTTCCGCTTTTATTTTTTCAGCTTCAAAATCGAAATTAAGTTTTACATCAAGCGGTTGACCACAAGAGCATCTGAAATCAAACAAGCTAGGAGAAGATTGACCACACACCGAACAGTTAATTTCATACTTCATGAAGATACACCAATAATAGCTTTTAGATTTTAGAGACTTAAGTAAATGCATAAACTACTGGAATTATAATTTTCGCATTTTATTAAATTGTTTTCATGAGCTTCCAGATGCTAAAAGGTTTTATCTTACAGTCGCCTATTCAGTAATCCAAATTTGGAGACGAAAAAATGGAGAAAGACATAGTAGATTATGCTTTAGAATACGCTAAAGGCAAGGACATCGAATATGCAGAAGTTAGAGCACAAAGAGAGAAAAACGAAGAGCTAGTGTTAAAGAACGGAATCTTAGAAACATATCTTTCATCTGTTAACAGCGGTTTCTGCGTTCGGATATTAGCAGAGAGCGGCATCGGTTTTGCCTCAACTAACAAATGGACAAAAGAGGAAGCCAAAGCCATAGTAGACCTTGCGTACAAGTTTGCTAAAGCTGCCAAACGCAAAGACAAGATAAAATTTGCTGAAGAAAAAGCTGTTGAGACCACGTGGAGAGTTGAAGAAAAAAAGAAAATAGAAGACGTGGATTCCGAAACAAAAATCAAACAATTCTTAGATGCAGACAAAGCATTAACTTCGCATGGAGTAAATGTTCCAGCAAGAGTGCTTGAATGCATAATGCAATTAACAGAAAAATATTTTGCCAACACGGAAGGCTCATGTATATCTTCATTTGTTCCAAAAATTGGTGCTTTCGGCTTTATCACAGTTATTGAACAAGGAAAGAGTGAGCAAGCATACGAACAGTTTGGTTACAGTGGAGGCTGGGAAGCCTTCGACGAATGGAAAATGACTGAAAGGCTAATTCACGATACAAATGTTCTAAAAGAAGTTATAACAAAGGCGAAAAGGGTAAAACCAGGCACAATGGATTTAGTATGCGGTTCAGAAGTTACAGGCATAGCTGCCCATGAATCTTGTGGTCACCCAATGGAAGCCGACAGGATTTTAGGTAGAGAAATGAGTCAAGCTGGAAGATCCTTCATATATGAAGACAGCCCCTTCTGGATTGGAACCAAAGTTGGAAGCAACGTTGTTACCATAGTTGATGACCCAACAATAGAACACAGCTATGGCTATTACAAATATGACGATGAAGGAATAAAAGCGAGAAGAAGACATCTCTACAAAAACGGAACCATCAACGAGTTTTTGCATAACAGAGAAACCGCGGCAAAACTGGGTACAAGAAGCAATGCATCATCAAGATCAGTGAATTATGATAGAGAAGCAATAGTGCGGATGGCAAACACTTTTGTTCTTCCAGGCGACATGACCCAAGAAGAATTAATTGAAGATGTGAAAAACGGTATTTACATGGTTTCCTTCACCGAATGGAACATAGATGATAAACGTTTCAACCAGCGTTATGTTGGCAGAGAAGCTTATCTAATAGAAAATGGTGAACTGAAACATCCAGTTGCAAGACCAATAATCGAAACAACAACACCGAAATTCTGGAGCGCCGTTGACGCAATTTCAAAAAACGTGAAATTCGACGCCGCAACATGTGGAAAAGGAGACCCAATGCAGGGCATCCCTGTTAACACAGGCGGCCCCTCTATCAGACTTAAGGAAGTGTACATTAAATGAGTGACGCTCTTAACAAAACTGAAGAAATAGTTAAGAAGGCAAAATCCCTCGGCGCCGACGAAGTTATTGCTAAAACAACCTTTGGCAAATACAGGCAAACACGTTTCAGCAATAATCAAATCGACATAACTGTCGCATGGAACAACTACGTGACAGATGTAGCATTATCTTGGAAAAGAAGAGTAGTGGCAACCCAAATACGAAACTTCCAAAATGTAGATGACCAAATGAAAAAGCTCTTTAAAATTGCAAAAGTATCTAAGGAAAATCCAATGTTCGGAGGATTTGCAGAAGGAAAATTCAAATACGCTCCAAGCTCGACTGATAAAAGAGCCGTAGAACTAGAAAATCCATCAGAATACGTTTTTGAAGCTATAGAAGCAGCTG
>DAOVQA010000044.1:0-7939 GCA_030628925.1 Candidatus Bathyarchaeota archaeon
CTCCTGACAAATTTCAGAAAACCAGAATCTCATTCCAAAGTTCAGGTGTGGAGGAATCAAACTAATTTGCACATGACATGTGATTTGCCCCAAAAGTGTTGGGGGTGGGATTTGAACCCAACCAACCAACCAACTTGGAAATCAGGTCAAGCGCACTGGTTGGTAGCAATCGAACTGGATAAGAATGCAGGTTGGCGAGGCGAGTCCTGCTTGCCGTACCATAACCAGCTTTAGATGGCAAGCAGAGAACTCGCCGAAGCCAACTCATACGAAATATTCACCAATTCTTTCCCCTTGGGGGAAAGATGCCTGCGAAGCAGGCAGATAGGGGGGTTAAAAACTATATCTTATCACCCTAACCCTGAGGCTTCGCCTCATTCTTTCCCCCAAGGGAAAGACATCTACTGACTTGAATGCCTTCTCAGCTTGCTTGCCTGTATTCTACTGGCTCGCCATCCCTCACGCGCGCGCTAAGAGGGATAGTTAAGGCTTATCTAGGTTTATACTAGCCTTTTTTAATTGCCTTTTCCATACATTCAACTGAACAATAGCCTTTAACTTGTTCTGGATTATTGCGGTCTGCATGAAATCGCTTATGGCAATATCTACATATTTTACGTTTCATGGCTTACACTCTCTTTATAAGGTTGCTCTTATCGAAAAGGTTAGGTTCTAGTTCTCCGCTCAAAAGCAGAATCTTTATGTATTCTCTAATTTTGCGTAGAGAAATTCCTTCGTTTAGCATGTATTTTGACAGAACCGTGTCTATGCCAACATCATCATTTTTCGACTTTATCAATACCTTAATCTGTCGAATGTGTTTTTTTCTGTATTCGTGTCTTTTATCGGTCATTTTGCTTCTTTTCCTATATCTTAAGATAAGCTACTGTCCTTAATAAAGGTTGCGTGTGATACATATACACTCATTAAAAAAATAAGGTATAAGTGAAAATCCCATTTTGCTCGTTTCTCTCGCTTTTTGCTCTTATTCTCTTAGTGTTATATGGCTTACTCTATTGAATTGATGTGTTTTTGGTTTAAAGACACGGTAACGATTTAGGTTAAATTTGAAGTTGAAGTTGTATTGGTTGGTTGGGGTGGGATTTGAACCCCACTATACGTGGAGATATCTCCCGCAAATCCCCATTTTTTTCTTCTGAAATATGTCCCAGGCCAAGTATAATGCCGGCCATATTATGTCTGTCCGCTTAGTGACGTAGCAATTCCATAAAGAATTGTTATAAACTGAAAACTGAGTATGTCATTGCAAAGGTGGTACATTTCACGACGCAGAAAAGAGGCTCGGTTTGGCTTTTCTTCATGCTTACTTTTGCATTTACTTGGGCTGTTTTTCTGTCAGCCTCGGCTGCTTCAAGAGTGAACTTGCTTCCTCCGTTTCCTGAATCGCCTACAATACTTATTGCCTATGTGGCGACTTATAGTCCGACAATCGTCGCATGTCTTCTAACATTTGCATATGAAGGGAAAAACGGGGTAAAACAGCTGATTAGTAGGACATTTGGTCGCAGGGCTCTAGTTGAAAGAAAGATATGGTATTTACCTACGTTACTTGTGTGGCCTGCGATCAGTGGCATAACCTTACTTCTAACAGTTCCTTTTGGTGGAGGCCTGCCTGCCCCATCTTTATTTTTTCGACCATTACTCATCCCTTTGTTTTTCCTAGTTGCGTTATTGAGCGGTCCAATGGCGGAAGAATTTGGGTGGCGAGGCTACGCATTAGATCGCCTCCAAGCTAGGTGGAATGCGCTCTTTTCAAGCCTAATTCTCGGAATCATCTGGGGCGGATGGCATTTGCCGTCCTATCTTGTGTCCGGGACAAGCCAATTCCAGAATCTTCAAAAATATGGCATGATTGAGTTGGTCTTTTTCTTCATGTCTATAATTGGAACGAGCATCCTGTTTACGTGGGTCTATAACAACACAAAAGGGAGCCTCCTAATCATGATTCTTTTTCACACTTTCACAAACTTTTCGCTTGCCCTCTTTCCTCAGCAGCTACAAATTGGTGCTCTCCCCATAGCGCGACTAGTTTATGTAATCTTGGTCTGGATTGTGGCAATCGTAGTGTTGAATATATGGGGTTCCCACAAACTAATGCGCGCACAATGACACGTAGGCATGGTCACACGTTACTCGTGGGGTCGCGGGCATTTGAATCCCATACCAAGTGGAGATATCACCCGAAATTACCTCGCAAATCCCCCATTTTTCTTACACCCTACGCGCGTTTTCGAAATGATGGTATCCTATCAAATTGAGTTGCGCGCATTAATTTCCGATCTATCCAGTAATGTGCGTGTTAAGAACTGGCTTTTTGTATCCTTTGAAGTTCAGTAGGATTTTGGTAAGCCTAGAACATGTTCGCCGATGAAGGCTAATGCCATCTGCTGAGTTACAGGTGCAAGTCTAATGAGGTTCATCTCTCTCCACCAACGTTCTACATCGTACTCAACAGCGTAGCCGTAGCCGCCGAAAGCTTGCATGGCATGATAAACGGCTGCAGTGCCTGCGTCTACAGCGGCAACCTTAGCCATGTTTGCCTCAGCGCCACAACGCTGTCCCTTATCAAAAAGCCAAGCAGCCTTGTAATTCAGCAATCTAGCAGCCTCAATCTTCGCTTTGGTCTCTGCAAGTGGAAACTGAATAGCTTGATGAGAACCGATAGGCGCTCTAAACACTTTTCTTTCCTTAGCGTATTCAACCGCCTTCCCGATAGCTAGAAGCCCAAGTCCACAAGAAGCTGATGAAAAGGACATCCTTTCAGGATTCAATGTATCCAAAACAAGATACCAACCCTTATCCACCTCGCCCAGCATGTTTTCTTCAGAAACCTTGAGATCACTGATATAAACCTCAAAAGTCTTTGAATAATTAATTCCATGCTTTTCTATTGGAATAATCTCAATCGCTGGATTGGGTAAATCTATAAGAAAAAGACTCAAGCCCAAGGTTTTTTTTGAAGCCTTTTCCATTGGAGTTGTTCTTGTTATGAGCACCATTCCTTTAGCCCGGTCAGCACCGGAAATAAACATTTTCTGTCCATTAATGACATATTCATCTCCTTCCTTCACAGCCAACGTCTTAGTGTTCAAAGTGTTTGTTCCAGCGTCAGCCTCGGTTAGAGCTAAACAAAACTCCATGCCGTTTGCTATTTTCGGCAGGTACTTCTCCTTTTGCTGCTCATTTCCATGTTTTACTATAGATAAGCCTCCGAAAATAGGGGATAAAACTAGAAACCATATTCCAGCTAATCCACAACCTTCTGAAGTTAGAGTTTCCATAGCCAAGATCATATCAAACATTCCCATCTCGCTCCCACCGTATTTTTCAGGAATAACTATACCTGGAAAACCAGCTTTAACCAAGGTCTTCCAGAAATCCTCAGGAAACTCGTGTTTCTTGTCTTTTTCTCTCCAATATTCTGGACCAAAATCCTGAGCTATATCAGAGGCTGCATCAACAATCATTTTCTGTTCGGCAGATAACTCGAAATCCAAGGTTTTCCCCACCAAATTTTATCGGCAAAAGTATCTCTGAACTAGAGAATATAAATTCTTTCACGAAGACAGATGAAAAACAAGGATGAACAACTTGTTCTAAGCAATTCACTGTCAACGGTCTAATCCATACCAAATAATGCCTGTGTAACTAAGTTGAAATCGGATTCTATTAGTTGTCTAATGCTTTTTGCAGGGCTTTCACTACATTCTGTTTTCCCATGGCGAGCATGTAAGGACCTAGTCTTGGTCCTCGTGGTGTGCTTATGAGAATCATGTACAGCATTTTGAAGAGCTTTGCGGGTTTCAGGTTGCGTTTTTTAGCAGTGTTGAATATGGCGTTTTGTATCTTTTCAGCATCATCCTCAACGCTCAGCACTTCAATCAATTCTTTTATCGCTTCTCTTTCTTCAGCTGTCAGGCTTACAGCAGTTTCTTTTATCTCTTCAAAATTCCTTATCCAATTGAACGCATATTCAATTCTGTTCTTCAAGTTTTCATCGAATATTTGATCTTTCTGCAAATATCCGTAACTGCGAAGCTTTCCAGTAACGAACTCTTCTTCGCGTCCTTTTGGAGCCATCTTAGCCAGAAAGGACATCAGGTTATATGGCACGTGTACACTTGAGGTTTCAGGAGGTTTTAACGCCCAACAATACTCGTATAGACCCTTAAGCTTAGCTAGTTCTTTCTTGTCCTTCACTATTTTTTTTCCGAAGTACACGTCCTCTAAATGATCCATCTCGTTCATATAGAAAGGAATGTCTGTCACGTCTAGAGTGCGGGTTCCAACAAACCGTTTCAACATAAGCAAAAGTAAGGACTGCGGTGAACCGTAACTGAACCACACCTGAGGGGTTAAAACATTCCCAGCTGAACTAGAAATCTTCTTTCCAGCTTTATCAAGGAACATTTCATAGCGTGCATGCATTGGAGGTTCATACGCTAAGACCTCCCGACAAATTCTATCATTTATTCTTACAGAGTCCTCTATGTCTTTCCCGTAAGCTTCAAACCTTATATCAAGAGCTTTCCATCTAGCTGCGAATTCACCCTTCCAACTAAGCTTGCCTTCGCCTTTTGTAATATCTGCTTCCCCTTTGTAGCCGCAGCCTTCTATCCAGCGTCCCTTTATTTCCATGCCCTCACAGACATACAAGACTTTATTTTCTCTTGGCAGGAATTCAGTGGTTTTTGTAGTGTATATGCGTCCACAATTTTTGCAAACTGGAAAATAAGGCAAAACTTTAACGTAACGTTCTTGTCCAACTTCTTCTTTAACTATTTCTCCAACCTTCTTTGCGTTAAGAAGTAATGTTCTAATTTCTTCGTTCAATAATCCGTTTTCATAGGCTTCTTTGCCGGACATATGCTTGTACTCTATTCCACATTTGTCTAAAGCCTCCAATAACAACGAGCTCATGTGCACGCCGTAGCTTTGATGGCAACCAAAGGGGTCTGGAATAGCAGTTACAGGGAATCCTAGATACTTGTCCAGAGATTTTGGTAGTCCAGCAGGGGTTTTCCGTAAACCATCCAAATCATCACAGAAAGCAATCAGCTCTGAACAGTAGTCTTGTCCGTGAATAGCAAGGGCAACAGCGTAAGAACGCGCAGCATCGCCTAAATTGCCGACATGTGGAAGCCCAGAAGCACCAAGGCCCATCTCAGTTTTAATCATATCGAGGTTTCTATCCAACTTCCGTTCTCTTTCAATTACCCGAGCTGCCATTTTATCGTACCATGTACCCAAGCCAATTATTTTCTCGTCCATACAACATCTAGCCCCTGCATGCATTAAATAGACTGTAGATAAAAAATGTTTAGAAAAAAATGAAAGGGCTATTTTCTTTTCAAAGCAGCGGCAATTGCCAACAGTCCTAGCACAAGCAGTATTATCACAAGGGAATAAATCCAGTTAATGCTCCAAGAGAGCCATGCTCCACCAATCGCGACAAGTAGAAGGCCCCCCGCAAATGTGCTGAATGGGCCACGTTCATATTTCTGCGGGTTTGAAGCTCTAATTCCAGCCAAAGCTATTGTCCAGCAACCGTATAATGCAAGTATTAGCGGTGGAATCAACGGCCAATCAATTAGCCCCAATGGTGCATAAAGGATTATGCAGACTACTAGGATCATTAGGAAAATGCCTATGGATAATAGTTCACGGTTTCGATTTTCAGTCATTTCGTCGCCTTTTACTCTATTTTTGCTCCGCAGTCAGGACAGAACTTTGAAGTAGCTGGGACAAGCTTTCCACATTTTGGACATTTGATTGTTCCGGCAGCTAGTGGAGTAAGCTGTGTTCCGCAGTCAGTACAGAACTTTGAAGTAGCTGGAACTTTTGCAGCGCATTTTGGACAGATCACGAGAGCAGCTGCTGGTGCCTGTGCAGGACCCGTAGGCGTCATGATCTGTGGTATAAGCACCATACCTGTTCCCAAGCCAGCTCCAGAAGATTTACCAAGTTCTTCAGCAGCTTTCTTCACAGTTTCCATGCGCAGCACTTCTTCAGGTCTAGCCTTTCCGGTTCTAAGCCAGAAGAGCCGTTCACGATATTCCGGTGTTGTGTCTATACCTTCAAAACGCAGGTCTGTCAATTCTAGTCCTATTCGCTTAAAATAGTCTAGAATGGCGTTTTTTACGATCATGGATGTTTCGTCAAGTCTTGTGAAAACAGTGATCAAATCGTAGTGGGAAAGCTCATCAATTATTTTCTCATTCAGGAAACCGCGTAGGTAATTGTTAACGTCTTCGGTTGCGTAAGCTTTTTGCCCGCCCACAACCTCATTCACAAAGAGCTGCGGAGCTTCAACTTTAAACCAGAACGAACCATGCACTTGCAGGGGCGCAAGCTCTGTGGTTTGAGCTCGCGTACCATATTTCCCAGCGAACACCTTGGTTGACACGAAAACTACTGTTGCTTTGAAAGGTTTTTCGCTATAACCAGCAATTCGTGAAAGCAACCCAGATAACAGTGGCAGGTTCAATGTTGTTAATGTGTGTCTTCCCGCACCAAAAACATCGTAGGCTTTGCCATCCCTGAAGAACACTGCAACTTCATACTCGTGTACTATAAGCTGGGCGCCCCAAGTAATCTCTTCATCGGGATACCTCCACAGAATATCTTCAGATCCAGGGTTTTTCCATTCTACAACTTGCGGCATCTCAACTCACTCCAAGTATTACTTCGCCTCGACTATCAAACATTTTCTCAAAAGCCTCCAACGTTTCAACAAGATGTTGAATGTGTTCTCCTGCCTTTTTAGTTTCCTGTTTCAGGACTTCAGCTTTAAATGCTTCAGCTTCATTAACTATTTTCTCAACATCGTCAATTAACCGCTTGTCAAAATCAATCATTCTATCAAGATTCGCTTCTTCAACCTTCACTATATTAAAGAACCCAGCGTACCCATAAGAAGCATGATCAACCTTCGCCGCTACCCGATCAAATTTTGCGACAAGCCGATCCATATCCGTTAAAACCTCAAACAATCGGCGGTCAGAAAGTTTCTGAAAAACATCTTTAAGGCTGCTTTTCGCTTGGGACAACCTTCGATACAAATGATTTCTCACAAGCCTGTCAGATTCTCTCCGCAACTCTTTTTCTTTATAACCACGGAACCCGGGAATTGCTGCAAGAATTCTTTCAGAAAGCCTCATCTGCTTTTTCGCATCTTCATAAAAGTCTTTTTTCTCACCCAAAGCTATTTCCCCATCTTTATCTTTCAATTCTACAAATACATAGTTGCCACATTTAAAACTTCGTTCCCTACCTCTTCACGATTGCTTAACCATTTGGGTTTAGACAAGAAGTTAGAATCCATGTTTCACTCTCACCCACCTGTTCAGCCTCATGGCTTAGGAAGGTTGTGCAAAAACAACGTTCAGATAGATAGGGTCTGAAAGTTAATAAGCTCAGCTATTTCCATAATAGCAATTGAAGCCACAAAAAAAAGATAAAAGCGAATTGGCACAACCCAACGTTTAGTTGTCCAAGCCTCTTGGAGAAATTGGCATGAAACATCGAGGTTTTTTCGGTACATTCGTGGTTTTATTCATAAAGTTTACGATGTTGCTTGTTGCGATAACCATATTGGGCTTCCTTTTGATGGGTGTTGCTGATGTTCTAGCAGGAGAGAGCTATTCCTTCATTGAATGGTTGGTCATGACTCAGATTATTCTCCCGCTAATGGTTCTTCTTGCTGTTGGTTTCGGGTTGCTCTTCAGCCTCTTGAATGCTTTCAATTACAAAGCCTCTACGACGTCAGTTAGCTTCCAAGATAAAGATGCGTTTCTTCATCGACTTGACACTGCAATAAACAAGTTAGGCTTTAGCTTAGAGACCCAAGACCAGAACACCGTTATTTACAAACGAACTGCATTTCAAGAGAAACTTATGAACCCGTCAATATCGGTGC
>DAOVQA010000056.1:0-6870 GCA_030628925.1 Candidatus Bathyarchaeota archaeon
ATCAACAATAAAGCGATTTCTGCTCTTATTATTTTGGTGAGATATTCACAGAAAATTCTCAGGGGCAGCATGTGTGTTGAATATGCTGGGAATGCTGCCAGCCGTTCCGGTTTGATAAGCCTTGAATCTCCGGGTTTTAAGCCTAGAATCCCAGCGTCTATCAGAAGAATATGTGTAGGGTTGAAGTCTATGATTTTCTGCATGAAGTTTTCAGGAACAGTTTCACATTCAATCAAGAAGACTCGTTCAGAGACTTTTCCCTGTAGATCTTGAACTATTTTTGTCCCCGCAAAATCATCCATACGTATTGGGTTTCCTATGCCAGCTATGACAAGTTTTCCAGCGTTTGAAAGCCATACTCTTAGCTCGTTTTCAATATCATAGTTCCCATTAACCATTAAAGTCACCAAAAACAACAAAAAATCTGAAATCTGATAAACGGTTACCTTTGTATGGTCTTAAGCAGCTTCTTTTTATGGTTGTAGATTTCTATGGTGAAGGGCATCTGTCCAATAGCGAAGTGCGAAGCACATGCGAAGCAAGGGTCATAGGCTCTGAAAGCCATTTCAACCTTGTTGAGTAAGCCTTGGTTTACGTTGCCGCCTTGGATTAAGCCTTTAGCTGCATCACGGACTGACATGCAAATAGCAGGGTAATTGTTGGTTGTTGCAACGATCAAATTCACATTCTTAACGAGTGCATTCTCATCAAGTACATAATGATGAATTAACGTACCTCTAGCCGCCTCAACTATCCCTACACCTTCTACAGGTTTACCTGGCATGTTACGGACCTTTGTGCTTGTTATCTCCGGGTCTCCGCATAATTCTACGGCTCTTTCTGAAGCGTAAAGCAACTCGATAAGCCTAGCCCAGTGAAAAGCCAGTGTAGAATGAACAGGTTTTCCACCTAAAGTCTTGTACATGAGCTGATACTCTTGTTGTGCAAGCGGAGTAGCCATACCATCTGCAGCGTTAAGTCTTCCGAGAGGTCCAACACGGTATACTCCACTGTCTGCTCCGTCAATGAAGCCTTTCCATCCTACCTTCTTTAAGTACGGCGACTTCACATATGTCCATTCTTCCACATGTTCAGCGATATGTTCAAGATAGTCCTTAGGTTCAAACTTTAGGAACTCGTTACCTTGTGGGTCTACAACTCTTACCTTACCATCATAAAAGTTAACCCTGTTGTTCTTGTCAACCAATCCCATATAATACGTTTTTAACGTGTAAGCATTACTTTTGATCATTTCTACATATTTTTCATTTCCCAGAACAATGTCGTGGAACAGCTTCAATGAGAGCTTTGCGAATTCTATGCATGAAACAGCCATTCTTTCAATATCTTGTCTCTCTTCTTCGCTTAATGATTTGGAAATTCCACCAGGCAATCCGCAAACTGGGTGAGTAGCCTTTCCACCGATAATCTCCGTGATTTTTTGTCCGTACGCTCTATGCTTGATAACTTCTTTGCCGACTTCTAATCCTGCCTTTTCAATTACGCCTAAAATGTTTCTTTTTTCCGGTGGAGCATCTGGTCCAACTATGAAGTCTGGTCCCCCTAGATAGAAGAAATGCAAAACGTGATCGTAGATTATGTAGCCACAATACATTAATTCTCTAAGCTTTTTTGCAGCAGATGGTGGTTCAACGTTGAATGCGGCATCTAACGCCTTTGTTCCAGCGTAATGATGAGCAACAGGGCATACACCACATATTCTACTGGTTATTTGAGGCATGTCTTCAGCTTTTCTTCCAACACAAAACCTCTCGAAGCCTCTAAGCTCCGGAATTTGAAGATAGGCATTCTGCACGTTCCCTTGTTCATTAAGGAAAATCGTGATTTTTCCGTGACCTTCAAGTCTTGTTATCGGGTTTATAACAATCTCTCTCATTTTTTCATGACTCTCCTCTTAAGAACTGAAGACGGTAGTGAGTACATGTAAAACGTTCCCAGCGGATCCTTTATTTGAGCAACAAGCTTTTCAACATCTGCTTCAGTGTATTTCTCCTTCTCCTCTTCTAAGCCAAGCAACGACGCTAAGGCACTTATCATTGCGGCTCCTTGCTCAAGCGAGTTCGGGCATGGTCCTCCGCATCCAGTGCACGGCATATTCGCATTTATACATCTTGCGGTGCAGCCTCCACGAGTTGCTGGACCCATGCAGATTATTCCTTGTTCTAGAAAGCACTTGTTAGGGTCTGGAATTATCTCGTAGATGCGATGTATTTCAGGGATTTGAATTTTACCTTTCTTTAAAGGATTCAATGGACATTCATCACAAACTGACTTTAAAGGGGCAAGTACTGAACCCTTCGGTGGAAGTTCCCCTCTGATTATTGTATCTAAAGCGTTTGTTGTAAGTTCAACTGATGGCGGACAGCCGGGAACATAATAGTCAACATCTACTGTTTGAGCTAATGTTTTAACCGTGTCATAAAACTCTGGAAGTTCCAGTTCTCCTTCTTCGACTGTAACTCGAGTTTTAGGAGTTACGCCGTTAGGATTCTCAGTAGAGATGTTTTTAAGGTAAGCTTCTTCAAACACTTCTTTTCTGTTTGCAACGTTCGCTAAGCCAGGTATTCCTCCCATGTATGAGCAAGATCCATATGCAATCAAAACTTTTGATTTCTTTCTCAGCAATTTCGCTAGTTTCTCGTTTTCTTCAGTTCTTATTGCTCCGTTGAAGAAGCAGACATCTATGTAGTCATCTGGCATTTTTTCAACGTCTTCATATTTTATGTCCATTGCAACAGGCCAGAAAACAATGTCAGCTGCCTGCACGACTTCCAATATCTTTTCGTTTATATCTAAAACTGAAATTTCGCAGCCACCACAACTTGCAGCCCAGTAAAAGGCGATTTTAAGTTTTTCGCGGGACATCTTTGTATTCTACTTTTGAATTTGACTTAATATTTCCGTTGGTTTTACTCTAAGCGCGTTCATTAAAAGCTCTTCAGGCGTAAAGCCCATGGCCAAGCCTAGTAATTGTGTGTAATGCAGCACTGGTAATCCGAATTTCTCGTTGAACACCCTTTCTATCCTAGTTTGGTAAAGGTCATACATCATGTGGCACGCGGGACATACAGTAACTAATGCTTGTGCTTTCACAGCTCTAACATGCTCAAGTTTTTCTCGGACCAATTGAAATGGGACTTCCTCGTTGACGCCTATTATGGGGTTGCCACAGCATTCTGTTTCATCCATGTAATCCAAACATTCTGCCCCAGTTAACTTGATTAGATTTTTGAGCATTGTGGGATTTTCTGGGTCGTCGCGACCAACGTGTTTCGCTGGGCGGACTATGTGACATCCTGTGTGCTGCGCCACTTGAAGCTGAGTTAACGGTTTTCTGACGGCGTCCTTTATCTTTTTCAAGCCTACATCTTCTGTAAGTGCGTGGACAAGATGTTTAACTTCTATTGTTCCGTTAAACTCCATTCCGATTTCCTTTAAATAATCATTTATTTTCTCTCTGATTTCCTTGTCTTCCTTAAGCGTTTTGTTTGTATCGTTCAAAATGCCGAAGCATCCATTACATAGAGTCAGAATGTTCAGGTTCTGTTTTTCTGCCAAGCAGAGATTTCGCGCGGCCAAAGTCAACATCAAGTCATGGTTTATCGGATCCATTGGGAAACCGCAGCAATTAAACTCCGGCATTTCCACCAGCTCTACCCCAAGCTTTTCAAGAACTTTTCTTGCGGAAACTTCATAGCTTGGAAGCCTGTAGGGAATGACACATCCTAAGAAGAATAGATACTTTAGTTCAGGCATTTTAACTTCTCACCTTTTCAATAGTTTTAGCATTGTCAAATATCTCTAGGGAGCCTGTAATCTCGAATATTTTCTTAACATCTTCAAGGTTTGGTTTTGGCAATGGCGGCAATCCCCGTTCCGTTCGCCTTTTAAGTCTTGATTCCGGGATGTCATACATGTAACCTCCCTTCAAGATGTTAGACGCTAGTCCCTTGAAGACCGCAGGCATTGTGCCTCTTTCTTTTGCTGTAAGATTCCTTAGAACTCTGACGATGCCAGCGATTTCTACACCCTGCGGACAGTGATCAACACATGTGAAACAGTTAGTGCATAACCACAGAGCATCGTCTGAAAGAAGCCTATCCTTCAATCCGAACTGCACCATTCTCACGATCCTTCTTGGTCTGTAGAAATCATTGAATCTGGAAATTGGGCAATCTGCAGTGCAGGTTCCACATTGATAACATAGCATGAGATTTTCTGCGCCATGAATCTTGCTTATTTCATATTTGAATTTCGGATCCATTTCCTCGGCTTTTATAATACTCGGAACATGTTCTGTAGTTTCACTCATCTATTTTTCCTCCATTTTTCAATGGATTTGGTCCAATTTTCTTTATTTGTTCAACCATATCCTTCACCACAGCTGCAAACTTGTCTCCTTCACTTGCTGAAATCCACTCTAAACGCACACGCTCAGGTTCGATTCCGAACTGCTCCAAGACCTTTTTCAATAGCTTTATTCTTCTTAAAGCTTTAAAATTTCCGCTAATATAATGGCAATCGGAAGGCAGATGACATCCAGCAACCAAAACTCCATCCGCACCATCCTTTAACGCTTCTAAGATGAAGGACGGGTCTACTCTTCCACTACACATAACCCTTACAATCCTTATGTTCGGAGGATACTGTATTCTACTTACGCCAGCCAAGTCAGCGCCGGCATAAGCACACCAGTTGCAGAGGAAACCTATTATTTTAGGTTCGAACTCTTCTTTTCCACTCATGCTTCTATCTCCTCCACTATGGTAGCTTTAACCTGAGCTATTACCTCTTCATCAGTGAAGTGTCCCAGTGTTATGGCTTTTGTTGGGCATGCTGTGCCACATACGCCGCATCCTTTGCATAAGGCTTCGATTACATGTGCAACTCGTTTTTCTTCTGCTTGTTCTTTCATTTCAATTGCACTGTAAGGACACAGAGATTCACAAATTCTGCATCCACTACATAAATCTTCGTCTACATTTGCTACAATTCCTTCCATTTCTAACTCTTTTTTCGAAAGTATTGTCGTGGCCCTTGCAGCGGCTGCATATGCTTGGGTGATGCTCTCATCAATATACTTCGGCGAATGTGCCATACCACATAGGAATATGCCATCTGTAGCAAAGTCAACTGGCCGTAGCTTCATGTGAGCTTCTAAGAAGAATCCGCCCTTTGTTAATGGCACTTTCAGCATTTCTGACAGCTGTTTATTGTCCGGATTGGGAATTGTGGCTGCACTTAAAACCACAAGGTCTGATTCGATTTCAACTTCTTTTTTGATTACTGGCTCCCAGAACTTCACTTTAAGTTTCTCATTTTCGTTTGTAACTTGTGGTTTTCTTTCATCCTCATAATTTATGAATAGTACGCCTTTCTCTGCGGCTTTGCGGTAGTAGTCTTCTTTGAAACCGTAGCTTCTCACATCCTTGTACAAAACGTAAATGTCCGTTTCCGGGCTTATCTCTTTGATTTTCAATGCGTTTTTTATTGCTTGTCCACAGCATATTCTTGAGCAGTTCGGTCTCTCTTCATTTCTTGCTCCAACACATTGAATCATAACTACTTTTTTAGCCCTAAATTCTCCTTTAGAGATTTTCTTCTCCAACTCATGCTGAGTCATGACGCTTGGGTCTAAACCGTATAGATACTCTGTAGGTTTGTATTCAATTGCGCCTGTGGCAACTATGATTATTCCATGTTCTATTTCTTTTTCTTCACCGTTGTGCATTATTTTTGACTTGAAGTTGCCGATGAATCCGCTGACGTCAACAACTTCTGCTCCTAAATAAACGTGAATTTTATCTGTTTCCATAACTTCTTTTGTAATTTTGTTCAGTTGCTCTTTCGGGTCATCTCCTTCAAGAGTGTAATGAAGTGTGCGTAGGTGTCCGCCAAATTCTTTATCTTTCTCTACAAGGTGAACTTCAAAGCCCTGTCTTGCAAGTTCTAAGGCTGTTGTCATGCCTGTTATGCCGCCACCTATGACCAAGCCAGCTGGAACAACATTTACGACAGGTTTTTTCAGAGGCTTCAATAGCCTAGCTTTTGCGACAACCGAGCGAACTAGGTCTTTTGCTTTCTCCGTTGCTTTTTCTGGTTCGTGCATGTGCACCCAGCTGCACTGATCTCTAATGTTAGCCATCTCAAACAAGTACGGATTTAAACCCGCCTCTTGCACAGTCTCTCTAAATAATGGCTCATGAGTGCGTGGGGTACAAGAAGCCACAACTACACGGTTGAGTCTATGCTCAATTATTTGGTCACGAATCCTCGTTTGAGCATCAGCTGAACAGCTGTAAAGGTTGTGTTCCGCATAAGCCACGTTCGGCAGCTTTCTAGCGTATTCTACAACTTCTGGAACGTTTACTATTCCACCTATGTTTATTCCACAGTGACAGATGAATACGCCTATGCGTGGTTCCTCTTTACTCACGTCTCTTTCTAGGGGATACTCCTTAGCTGCTGTCAGTTTTCCCCTTTCGGATGTAATTATTGCTGTGGCCTTTGCTGCCACCGCACTTGCTTGGGCAACACTTTCAGGAATATCCTTTGGAGCAGCGAATGCTCCACACACGAATATACCTGGCTCTGAAGTTTCTACCGGCGAAAAAGTGGCTGTCTGACAAAATCCGTAACGGTTAAGTTTTATCCCGAAAACTTCAGTCAATTTTTCCACGTTCTTTGGAGGACGCATTCCGACGGATAGGACAACCATGTCAAATTCTTCAGTTTTCAGTTTCCCCTCTTTCACGTAATGGACGAAAAGATCATTTGTTAATGGATCTTCCTGTACGTTTGCAACCCTTGACCTTACGAACTTTGTGCCATATTCCTCTCTGGCACGAT
>DAOVQA010000052.1:0-7060 GCA_030628925.1 Candidatus Bathyarchaeota archaeon
CGTTGAACCTTTCGCATCTCACCCATTAACATCACTCCGTCAATATGAGTATGAAGTATCCAATATACTAACACCTCTAAACAAAATTGCCATATATAAACCTAAAGAGCAAGCACTAAAATTCAAACCAAAAATTATAAGTGGTATAGACCTAGCTGGAAAGCCAGGACCCCCCGTAGAGTGAGCGTCTGGAAAAAGAACAAGCTTAATCTACACAAAACAATGAAAAATTATAAAGCACCAGAAGGGGCATCCCAACAACCCTAGTGTTTCATGCTCCACTCAATCTTCCAAAAATAAGGTTTTGTTGGAAAATCAGATAGAAAAACCATAAAAATGATGTATCACATCTTTCCGCTATCTCTTCCAGAAATGAAAAAATCCACGGTCAGCGCCATAACACTAAACAAGCTGATAAAAAAGGAGGAATATAAACAATAGTGACCTATCCCACATCGATGTATGAAAGAGATCGGAGAAAATTCAAGCACCGCTACAAACTATAAGCTAAAAAGGATAACTCAATGTACGCCCTTAAGTCTCACAAAATTAACGCAGAGGCAGCTGCTTCGATAACATACGCCCACACAAAACACCGAAAAGAAGCTATAGAAGACCGGGAAGAAAGCCACACGATTATTCCAGAGAAAAGCACTGGAGAAGTCTTCAAAGATGAATGAAATAAATAAACTGCAGAAAGCCGTTGAATTATTGATTGAGGCAGGATACCAGCTTAACAAAGAAGCATTTGAATTTCTGAGTCTGATATCCACAACAGAAGATCCAGCAGAACTCATAAGCAAGTTAATACTGAAAATAGATACCCTAAAAGAAAAGCCATTATTTGTTGGCAGAAGTTTGCTGGAAGAGCTTGTGAAAGAGGGAGAGACTACAAAAGAAACTTCTATCCAGTCAATGAAAGCCCCCCTTCAGGCATTACCCGAGCCACAAGTAACAGAAGGAAAAAGACCATTCCGCCCTTACGCAAAAGAGGTTGAGGCAGATCTCAAAATAATTGAGGACCCAGGCAGCAAACTAGATTCAAACGGAACAATCGAAAACTATCTGGGATATTTCCGAGACCGATTCAAGCGAATGGAAAGATTGCTAAGACAAAGAATAGACGTCAGGAATGCCACATCGATTATTAACGCAGTTAAATCTCCAGCGAACACGAAACTCAAAGTAATCGCTATGATCACAAACAAGAGAGATTCAAAAAGAAGGACCTTTTTAACTATTGAAGATCTATCCGCAAATGCAACAGTACTTGTTCCCCAGAACGCCAATGAGAATCTTGTCAAAAAAGCATCCTCCCTTTTACTTGACCAAGTTGTCTGCTTAAGCGTCGTGAAGACAAGGAGCAATCTTCTTATTGCTGAAGACATCACTTTGCCTGACATAGCCAAAAAGCCTCAACGTAAAGCCGCAACCCCCGTTTATGCAGTGCTCACCTCAGACATGCATGTTGGTAGCATAAAATTCCAGAGAGAAGCATTCAACCGTTTCATATTGTGGCTTAACGGCAAATATGGAAACGAAAAGATGAGAGAAATAGCAAGCCACGTAAAATATGTGTTAATAGCGGGCGACATCGTTGATGGAGTAGGCATATATCCTAACCAGATTGAAGAGTTGGCTGTTACAGAAGTTTATAAGCAATATGAGTTGGCAGCGAATTTCATCGAGCAGATTCCGGATTACATAGAAGTGGTTGTTATACCTGGAAACCATGATGCTCCAAGAAAAGCATTGCCACAGCCGCCCATCTCGAATAAATTCCTAGAGCCCCTGCAAGAGGCGAGAGAAGTTTATTCCCTTGGAAATCCTTGTCGTCTAAGTCTTCACAATGTGGAAGTACTCCTATACCATGGCCGTAGCTTAGAGGACATTGTTTCAACAATTCCAACAATGAATCATGAACACCCAGAAAAAGCCATGACCTTGTTGTTGAAGAGCCGCCATCTTGCACCAGTATATGGTGGAAAAACACCTCTATCACCTGAAAATAGGGACTGCCTAGTTATTGAGCAGGTCCCAGATATTTTCCACTCGGGGCACATACACCAACTGGAATTCGGCACTTATCGCGGGGTTCTAGTTGTTAATTCAGGTTGCTGGCAAGAACAAACAGAGTATATGCACAGACTTGGAATTATTCCGACACCTGGAAAGGTTCCAGTAGTAAACCTCCAAACATTAGGGACCACGGTTATTTCATTCAATTAGGTATGTCATGTGAAATTAACCGCACATCTCGAATTGATTCTATGGCTCCGCTGCAAACTAGAAACCTTAGCAAACTCATACGTACCAGTCAACGAGTGCCCAAGCAGTTCCAACCAAAACGGGGACACATCAGCCTAAAAGACAGCCACCTGAAACAAGCCCAATATAGGACCTTCTCCAGCGGATTCGCCAATTTTCTGGCTGTTTGCAACTTGATTCACTGCTTTATAGCCGTGTTTTGTCATTGATATTTGGCAACTGTGTTTCCAAATTCTTCACACACAACCAAGAGGTCAATGAGTTTGGAGCCCATAAAGGAAACTTCAAAACGTCACTAATCCAAACCTCAGTTCTCTCATGGTTTCAGCATATTCTTAGTGGTTTGCAGCCCTAGAGAACACAAAACGGTTTTCATAGTTTCAATTTTGGTTCCTTAAACGGAACTGCGCAGAGGATAGCCTTTGCGACCATGTCCTTTCGGAAACCTCTATTTGCCACTCCCACCGTGATCATTTCTTAGAGAGAGATTTTGCCTTATATTTGATCAAACACCCAAGCCTCTTGTCGCCAGAGAAAACCTCTTTAATGACTGTACGAGTGATCTCCAACCGAATTTTCTTCGTTCGTCCATATCTTCCCAAGCTTACGACCCGCGCATTCAATAACCCCATAGCATCAAGCTCATTAACCAAAGTACTCACACGCCGCTGTGTTAAAGGTGTAACACTTAATTCTCCACAAAGCTCACTATAAACCTCGTAGATTCCACCAGTAATAGCACGGCGAATATTTGACCTACTTAAATGAAAAAGACTCAAAATTACAAGTTTCGAATGTAGAGTAAGATTTCTTAAAGCTTCAATAACTCTGTTATGTTCAATACGTTCTTCCGCTTCTCGAACATGTTTTTCCATAATAACGTTTACACCTTCTCGCTCAGCAACCTCACCGGCAACACGCAGCAAATCCAAGGCTCGCCGAGCATCACCATGTTCCGCAGCGGTCAATGCAGCACAAAGGCTCAAAGCTCCATCAGACAAGGCGCCATCATGAAAAGCTAATTGTGCACGTTCGAAAAGAATATTTCGTAACTCGCCTGCGTCATAAGGCCGAAAGACAATTTCTTCTCCGCTGAGTGAACTTAAAACGCGGGGATCGAGAAACTCCTTTAGTCGTAGGTCATTAGATATGCCTATAAGAGAAATCTCACTACGGCATAATTCTTCGTTTATTCGAGTGAGTTCATAGAGCACACTGTCATCATGTACTTTAACTAGCGCGTCAATCTCATCCAAAACGATAATTAAAAGAATTTTTGAAGAATCCAGGCCCGTTCTGAACCTACCAAAAACCTCCGCAACAGATAACCCTGTAAACGGAACAGACACACCTAAACTCCCACACAACCTTGCAAAAACCCGATATTCAGTTCCTATTAAACGGCAGTTGACGTAGCACACTTTAACCGGTGCATTGAGCTCTTTAGCCTTAGTTTCTAAATGGTTTAACACATATTTTGTTACGGCTGTTTTACCTGTCCCTGTCTTCCCATAAAGAAAGATGTTTGAACATCTGGCCCTTTTTAAGACAGGTGCAACTGTTTGCCCAAGCAATTTAATCTGTTCTTCACGATGGGGCAACTTTTCAGGCAGATAGTCATATCGAAGAACATCGCGATTATCAAAAATTTGTGTGTAACCAACGAACTTGTCAAACACTTCATCAAGTATATCAGAGTTGATCATATTTATCATCGTCCTCAGTGTCCAGATGTAATACCCCAGTTTCCTATGAAAAAGATAAGTCATATCATACATAAAACTAAATTGTTGACATAAAATTTTTAAAATAAAGGAAATGGCGATATAGAAAAAAGGGTGAACAACAGAGGCACCCCACCGTTTCTTTTGGAACTCTCTAATAACTTTAAAAATTTATATTGATTTCTTTATTTAAAAGAAATATACTCTAATACTTAAGGCAAAATCAAACTATTATAATAATTATTGTTAAAGATTTTTGATATGTATATCAAAATTTTATTTCAAATACTGAAGTAATTTTATTTCTTCGTTCCATTGGAAATGAGGGGGTGCCACCATCTACTCTTAACACTTACACTTTTACTCTTTCCATTTTTCTAATTTGCGTTTTTTCGCTCTTTTACTTTCACAGCTTCGTACAAAAGTTATGTGATAGGGTTTGAACATCTTTCTTTATGAATTTTTTCACAATTTTGTGAATGTATTGTGAATTTGATTAAATGTTGTTTGTTTTTCACGTTCTTCTAATAAATGTTAACTTATTCTTGCTTCTTTTCTGTGAAAAGGCCACCCCTAACTTTCTACTGGAGATAGCTAACTGTAGACGTTTCGGTTTTTTTTCTTTAGTTAAGGCAACTGTGAAGTTTGTGATGATGAAACCGCTGCATTTTGTCTTTCTTTCGTGTTTTTAAATCCAAAATAAGAGTGTTTTTTTTCCCTTTTTCACCATAACACCTATAACTTGTGAATTGTAAAGTTGTGAATTACTGTTTAAGGTGTACACCTTTTATGCCTGCGAGAAAGATACGTATTGACTTATTCGATAGTGAAGGTGGTCGATATACTATATCGTTTGAAGGTCAAGTAACCCGAGAGAAAGCTCTTCATCTTCTTGACTTGGTGCAATTATTGGGTGGGACATCTGATGGTGGATTAAATCCTAGAATTACCAATCCCACTAGTAGATTTTCGAAATATGACAAGGCACACCTCATTATTCAAAAACACTTTCCGCTGGGATGGTTTTCTTCAAAGGAGGTTCAGTCCGTTTATGAGCGGGAACTAAAAGAACCAATAACTCACAGCACGATGACAACTTATCTTTCTCGGATGGCAGATAGAGGGATACTCGCGAAAAAGCGGGTGTCAAAGCATCTTAACTATAGGATGATAACACGTTTTCCTATGACCACAATCAAACAACCAATACCTTGAAGGGCGATCTCGAACTTTTGTTGGAGAATTACCAATCCGAATTATTGCAAAATGTGAGTGAATATAACAAATTTTGGTTGAAAGTGAATCAAGTTTCTCTTTCTGTCTTACCTAAAATTTTTTTCATCTCTTTCTTACCGTGATATTTGAAAGGGATTTTTCTTGTATCCCGATCTACATATCCTTCTTCATAAAGATTCTTCATTAACCTCGCGGTATGCTCTCTACTCAGATTTATTCTATCCTTGATGTCAGGTGCAGTTTTTGGTCCCTCCAAAGCAAGAATCTTTAACACAGATAACTCCGTTTCAGTTAACGGCGCCAAGGCTTTTTCTCTTTTTATCGGTATAGCCGCGTCAATCCTTAGTTCAGGAGTCACTAGGACTCGCTGGGTCTGTTGTTCTATGTCGGAAACCCTAGCTGCCAATACCTCTTGTGATGTAACGGTATCACGTACCCTTTTGTTAATTTCATCGAGTGTCGTCAAAACTTTTTCACTATTTTCTAACATGCTGCCGACTCTAGGCTCCAGAATCTGCAGCTGTTTTTCTACCTGTTCTGCCTTCTCTAGAGCCCGTTCACCTTTCGAAGAAATCGCCCCAACCTTGTATGCAACAACCTCTAACTTCTCTGCTTCACTTTTAAACTGTCTATTGAAACTTAATATGATGTCTTCTATGACTTCCTTTGCCTTCTCATACTCCTTTTGGGCCCTCCGAAGTTGCCTGTAGTACTCAACGGAGGCACCGAAAGTTACTGCAAGTAAAACGGCAGCAAGAACTAGGAAGATATCAATCAAATAATACACCGCTGTGATTCGTTTGTGATTATATGTGATTTACACACGTTGCATCACACATCACAGTTCTAACATTCCAGATTTAAAAGTTACGGTTAAGCACATGATTTATCATGTCTATGATATCACGTGTCACAGTGAGTGGTCCTAGGTTATCTGAAGTGTTCGGCTTACTTAGCTGTGCGTGAATAGTCTTGGGCTTGGGTTGTTTGTTGATTTTGAGCCTTTTTTACAGTTTATTTGTGTTCACCCACAAACTTTTAGGTAAATAGATTACTTCTTATTCGTGATATGTGATGTCACATAACGTTTTTTATGGGCTCGATAGTTGTTTAAGGGCTGTTTGAAGCTGTTCTCGCATCATTTTCATAACTGCTAATTGTTCTTTCAGTTGGCCACCTTGATTTGGCATCGTTCTATATGCTTCCATATACCTGTTCAGTTTGTTCGCTATTTCCAGATATGGATCTAGTGTTGTGCTCTCGAAGACTCCTAGATATCCTAAAAGTAGTACTGTATAGATCGCTTTTACTACGTTATTTTTCGCCTGTTCTAGTGTTCTATTAAAGGATCCACGACTTATTTGCGCCTTTGTTAGTCGTAATCTGGCTTTCGCATCGTATTTTAACGGTATGCCGGCAACAGTGTCGGATAAAACATCAATGAGTAATGTTTCAAGCTGAATTTTCGTTAAGTGGCTGTTTTTGGAGAGCGTCTTTGTGATTGGGTCGTCTAGGGCTCTTGTTAACCACGTTTGAACATTCTTTTTAATATTCAATTTGTTGTCTCCATAAGTTCTCTGTGCTGAATACACTTTTGTATACAATGTAACCCTTTTAAGATTGTCGGGATTTCATGCTTGAGATTGCTAGTTTACGAACGTAAACATTTTATGTTGAGACAACAATGCATAATGGGGAATATGTCGTGGTCCCAGAATTTAAACCAGCAGAACGCTTGAAAGCGATTAAGCCCTCTGGAATACGCCGGTTTTTCACTTTAGCTCAAGGAATACCAGACGTTATCAACTTAAGCGTCGGTGAACCTGACTTTA
>DAOVQA010000094.1:0-4900 GCA_030628925.1 Candidatus Bathyarchaeota archaeon
ACTTGAAGAGTTTGCAGATTTGATGATTGCGTGCAACTTTGGCATCTTGTTTTTCGGCGTTGGGTTGACAATGAGCAAAGGCAAGGTTAGAAACATTGATGCTGCACTTTCCTTGGTACGCGATTTAAATGCACATACAAAATTTGCGATAATGCCTATGCGAGGACACTTCAACGTCACAGGCGCGAACACTGTTTTCACTTGGCAGACGGGCTATCCATATGCTGTGGATTTCTCACTTGGCTATCCACGATATAACCCTGGAGAAACATCTGTCACTGATATCCTTCTGCGCAGGGATTCAGATGCAGCACTGGTAATTGCTTCAGACCCTGCTGCAAACTTTCCAAAGAAAATTGTGGAACATCTTGTAAAGAACCCGTTGATTGTCATAGATCCTCACATGAGTGCGACTGCTCAGATGGCAGATGTCGTTTTTCCTTCAGCATTCGTTGGGATAGAAGCAGGTGGAACAGCCTACCGCATGGACCATGTGCCCCTTCCACTAAGAAAAGTTGTTGACCCACCCAATGGGGTGCCTTCAGACGAGGAAATTCTAAGGAGAATTCTTTCAGAAGTGAGAAAACTAAAAAAGAAAAGCATTGCTGAGGCAGCGTAAATGGAGCTTTTAATAAAAAACGGTTTCGTCTACGACCCTATCAATGGTATTAATGGCGAAAAAATGGACATCGCCGTTAGAGATAGAAAAATCGTTGAAAAAGTGAAAGAAAGCAGAGCGGAGAAAATCGACGCATCTGGAATGATTGTAATGCCGGGCGGAGTAGACATTCACTCTCACATTGCTGGTTCTGAGGTGAATACTGGAAGGCTTCTGAGGCCTGAAGATCACTTTAAGGATTTTGAACGGAAAACACTGAAAACAAGGTCGGGTGTTGGATATTCTGTCCCATCTACTTTTACAACTGGTTATCGCTACGCCAAGATGGGCTACACTACAGTAATGAATCCTTCAATGGCACCATTGGAGGCCAAGCACACCCATGAAGAATTGAACGACACTCCAATGGTTGATAAGGCAACTTATCCGCTTCTGGGCGACTGGTGGTTTGTACTGGAATACTTGAAGAACGGAGAAATTGAGGAATGTGCTAGATACGTAGCTTGGATGATAACCTCAACCAAGGGTTACGCGATAAAAATCGTTAATCCAGGGGGTCTGGAAGCTTGGGGTTCCGGACGTAATTTGAGCAGTATAGATGATCAAGTTCCATATTTTGGCATAACTCCCCGTGAAATCCTTCGCGGACTATGCAGAGTCAACAAGCTTCTAAAAATGCCCCACACAATTCATGTCCACACAAATAATCTTGGAAAACCTGGAAACTATCTCACAACCTTACATACAATGAAATGCGTTGAAGATTTAGGTTCCGGAGATAAACCCACAATTCATATAACGCATTGTCAATTCTCCGCCTATAAAGGTTCAGACTGGAGAACTCTTAAGTCTGGAGTCGAGGAAATCGCGAAATATGTCAACAATCATTCACATGTAACCTTAGACATGGGTCAAGTAATATTCACGGATACAACAACCATGACCGCTGATGGTCCATTCCAATACACACTTTACGGGCTCACTGGAAACAAGTGGGTAAACCATGATGTGGAAACAGAAACAAGCGGGGGAGTTGTACCCTTCCGCTACCGCCGCAAAAACCTCGTTCACGCAATTCAATGGTCAATAGGCCTCGAACTAGCCCTACTGGTACAAAATCCTTGGATGATTTTCATGACAACAGATCACCCGAATGCGGGTCCATTCACTTCTTATCCGAGAGTCATAGCTTGGCTAATGAGCAGTAAGGCAAGAGAAGTAACTATGGAAAAGATTAATCGGCGAGCAAGAAGCAGAAGCCTTCTTCCATCAATAGACCGTGAATTGGGCTATTATGAGATTGCGATAATGACAAGAGCAGGGCAAGCAAGGGCTCTGGGGCTTAGAAACAAGGGTCATTTAGGCGTAGGCGCCGATGCGGATATAGCCATATACAACATAAACCCGGAAACAACAAATCCTTCTAAAAAGTATAGAACCTTGAGAAGAGCATTTGAAAATGCTGCTTACACTATTAAAGGCGGAAAGATAGTTGCTGGAAACGGACAAATCTACAAAGATGTTAAAGGAGCCACTATGTGGCTTGATGTGCAAGTCTCCAACCCTGTAGAAATAACTGAGGAAATGAAAAGAAGGTTTAGAGAATACTGGACAGTTGAATGTGAAAATTATCCCGTAACAGAAAACTACCTTGAAGTTTCCCATCCAATAATCGTGAAAGCAGATGTTTAAAATGGTAAGCCTTTATCCCCTAAAAGAATTCAGGTTTCCAATAATAGCAGGATGTATAAGCCCCGACGTTTTCCAAGGCAAAAACCGTGAAGAAATTGAGGAACTTGAAATCTGGGAGGGAAACAAGCAAGGAAAACTTGGAGAACTGTTCAAGGTTGAGGAAATCAGAAAAGAAGAACAGCAAGAAAAGACAACCATAGTAATCCGTGGAGACGTAAGCAAAGTTCGAAGAATAGGAACATACATGACAGGTGGAGAAATAGTAATTCACGGAGATGTTGGTATGCATCTGGGCGAAGAAATGGAAGACGGAAAAATAATTGTGCATGGAAACGTTGGAGAATGGGCTGGCTCAATGATGAAGGGTGGAACAATCGAAATTCATGGAAACGCCAGCCACTATCTGGGCGCACCATATCGTGGAAGCAGCAGAGGAATGCGCGGAGGAAAGATAGTTGTTCATGGAAACACTGGAAACGAAACGGGTGCTTGCATGAAGAAGGGTTTAATCAAAATTTGTGGCGATGCAGGCCAATTTGCTGGTTTGAGAATGCATGGAGGAACAATTTACATTCAAAAAGATTGTGATGGAAGAGTTGGAGGCTGCATGAAAAGCGGTAAAATAATCGTAGATGGGTTTTTAGAGTCAGTTCTGCCAACCTTCACGATCGAAGGAATCAAAAAGAAAGTCAAAATCGAAGAAAACGAGGTGGCTGCAGGGCCATTCTACCGTTTCTTAGGAGATCTTACAGAAAACGGCAAAGGCAAACTTTATGTTCTTAAAAAGAAAAATCCTCACCTAAGCAATTATGAAAAACTTCTATGAAACACAAGCTGGAGAGAAAACCTATTGACAAATGCGTTAAGCATAAACAAGTTGGCTTGGAAACTCCTAGAAAAACTACTTGAAAAACCAGATTATTATGGATTGAAAATTGAAGAAACAAGCTTAGGAACAACCATCGTAGATGCTGGAATAAAGGCTGAAGGCGGCTTTCAAGCTGGCAAAACTATAACGGAAATCTGCATGGGAGGTTGCGGAAAAGCAGAAATAACCTATAGAACATATGGGAAACTGGAGCTTCCATCAATCTTCGTTTACACAGATCATCCAGTAATTGCCACTCTAGGTTCACAATACGCAGGTTGGCAAATAAAAGAGGAAGACTACTTTGCGATTGGGTCAGGACCAGCAAGAGCACTCGCGTTGAAACCCCTAAAAATCTATGAAGAAATCGGATACAGAGACAATTTTGACAAGGCAATCGTGGTCTTGGAAACTGAGAAACACCCGCCAACAAAGGTTGTGAAACGTTTTGCAGAAGAATGCAAGGTTCAGCTGGAAAACTTAGCGATAATTTTAACTCCTACAACCAGCATAGCAGGTGCAACACAAGTTTCAGGCAGAATAGTTGAAACTGGAATCCACAAACTCAACATGCTTGGATTAAACCCAAAAGCAATCTTACACGCTTGGGGATGTGCACCAATTTCTCCCATTCATCCAAAATTTACGTATGCAATGGCGAGAACAAACGACGCAATCCTCTATGGAGGAACAGCCTACTTCAGCGTTGAATATGACGATGAGGAAGAACTAAAGCAAATAGTCAATGAAGCGCCGTCAAAAGCCTCCAAAGCATACGGAAAACCCTTCATAAAAATCTTTAAAGAAGCAAACTACAACTTTTACAAGATCGACCCAAACCTTTTCGCGCCCGCTGTTCTAATTGTGAACAATGTGAAAACTGGCAACATCTTCAAAAGTGGAGAAATTGATGCTGAAATATTGGCAAAATCTCTAGGTTTCAGAGTGCTCTAGTTTGCCTTAGGTTATTTTAAACCTGATTTTACGGCCCTTGCCGCGACATAGCCTAAGGGAATAGTATATAGTGCCAGTGTAGCATTAAAAATCACTACAAACGGAACCATTAAAACTATTGCTTCTTCAGGCATGCCGAACCCGATTGGAGGAGGAAAGCGAAGGAAGACCCAATTCACAAATGCCATGGTAACCATCCTAAATATAATTCCTGATGATGTGATCAAAGTGCTCAAAGATGTTTCCCCGAACTTGTGAGAACAGTGTTCAGCAAGTTTTTTTACTATAATTATGCCCAGAAGCATGCTTATTATAGCTACTAAATTGTAGATTGGTCCTGTTGGGAGTTCTCCTGGAAATACGGCCAGCAATACAAGAGTGTTTAGTACAGCTATCGAAAATCCTACCACAGCTCCGTAGAGTAAAAATGCGGCGACTATTGGTATTTCCCATATTTGATATATTAGAAACGGTGCATATGGCGCTGGAATCTTGATAGGCGATGATAAATTAAGAGCTATGGTAAGTGCAGCAAATACTATTATAGATGCAATTGTTTTAGTATTCATTTCTATCCCTTTTATTAGTTAGAAACCATGTGTGGAGGAGTAATTATTTAAGAGTAGCTACTCAAGAAAGAGTAAACTTATTGTGAAAAAACCTGAAAAATAAATATAGCATACGTATATTTCTATTGGGAAAGGCATGTGTCTGAAGCTCTAAAAATATCTTCAAAAGAGGCCAAAGACTGGCTTGAAAAGAAGACA
>DAOVQA010000012.1:0-13348 GCA_030628925.1 Candidatus Bathyarchaeota archaeon
ATTCTCAGCTTGGTATCTAACCGTCATTTTCTGCCGTTGCTTCTTGTCTACTATTTGGCTTGTAGTTGTCAGCGAGTAAGCGTCGCTTCCAGCTCCAGAACCATAACTCACAATTAGGATGCGTTCATCCGGCTTAGCTATGTCTAGGACTGCTGCTAGACCCAATGGTGAGGCACCGGAGTACGTGTTGCCAAACTTGGCCACTTGAAGTGATGTCGAATACTGTTCTTCCTTGAACCCGAGCTCCTTGGCAATTCTCACTGGAAACCTCAAGTTTGGTTGATGTGTAACAAAGTAGTCAATGTCTTTCACTTGCAGGTTAAGCCGCTTCATCAGTTTTTCAGCTGCCTTCCTAACATGCTTGAAGTATGCTGGGTCGCCAGTGAATCTTCCGCCATGCATTGGGTAGGGTTCTCCATCTCTTCTCCAGAAATCAGGTGTATCGGAGGTGCATGAGTACCATCCTTCAATTTTAGCTATAACATCATATTTCCCGAAGATATATGCGCATCCGCCATATCCAACGAACAGGTCTAGTTCGCCTCCTGGACTGTGCCTTGGAGCGGCTTGAGAGTTATCTGCACCTATTACCATGGCATATTGAATATTTGATTTTGGGTAGTTTACCAGGGAGACTGCATCTTTAAACATGCTTGTTGCGGCTTTGCATGCGAATTCTGTGTCTACAGCGTCAACTGCCTGCACATCTTCATCCTCTTCGCCGAGCTTTAGAACCTGGGCAACTTTTGAAGCTATGGGCTTAACGGCGTATGGATTGGATTCTGAGCCTACATATACCTTGCCGATAAGCGAGCTGTCAACTGCAGAATGTATTAAAGCAAGTTTTCCAGCTTCAACAGCAGCGGTTATCGCGTCTTCATCGATAAAGGGTACTGAACGTTCCATGTTTCTTTCTCGTATTCTGAATTTTGAAGTGTAGACTCCGTAGCCGACTATTCCAGGTGCGTCATACTCCCTGTTTGGTTTGACAGGGGTGTATTCTTGGTGTGGATAGTATTTGTCTGCAAAGGTGAAAGCTAAAGAAATTGTTGGGATAACGTCGTTTCTTCCTACAGAATAGCGTCTCCTGAACCTTGGAACAACACTTCTTCCCTCGAAAGCTGAAAGATCTATTTCTTCATTATCTTTTGTTATATGATCTGTCACTCTTGCTGGAACCCTTATCTTTCCATCGTGGAAAGATACTATGCCATAAATGTAGCTGTGCAGCTTCGTAAACTTGTTTGTCGGCTCATTTATGAAGGTGCATACTTCCAGTTTACCTTTGTCGTAGAACAAGTCCATGTCAACCATTTTTCCGAGGCTTTTTCTTCCGCAGTTTCCACAGTAATCTTTCATGTCAAAATATTCTTTCCCGCATATTTTGCAGCGTCTTCCCCTCAGCCGGTCGCCAAGATATGAGACCCTTCTTTCTATCGGTTCACTACTCATCCTCAATCTCTCCCTAAAATGTAAACATAACCCTTAGTCCCAAACCCTTCAAGCTCAAGCACACATCCAAGCTTTACTCCGTTGCTTTCAATCTGCCGTTCACCAGCTTCACCCCTCAACTGCTTGAAAACCTCAAAAACCTGTGCTCCTCCTGTCGCGCCCAACGGATTTCCATCAGCTTTCAATCCGCCGTTCATATTCACAAAGAGTTTTTTCCCGTTTACCTTATAATACCCCTTATAATCTTGACAACTCTCATAAATGTCAATCCACGCTCTTCCACGTTCGCAGAAACCTAAATCCTCAAGGGAAATCATCTCCATAACCGTGGACTGGTCGTATAACTCAGCAACTTGTATGTCCCAAAGGCTTATTCCAGCAGCTTTCAAAGAGTTTTTCATAGCCTTTTCACTTACTAGAAAGCGTGTCCTATCCTCTCTTGCAGGATAAGTCAGATAGTCTGTTGCTGAAGAGGCGCCGAGAACATAGACCGGTTCATCTGTGAATTTTCTGGCAGCTTTTTCACTTGTTAAGATGAGGGCGGTTGCACCGTCGGATATTGGTGCAAAATCATAAAGTCCCAAGGGTTTTCGAGCGTTTTTTCTCGCTTTCAGAACTTGCTCAACTGTTATTTTCCTTTGATATTGAGCGTACTCATTCTTCATTGCATGCAAATGATTTTTTACAGAGATCTGTGCTAGGGCTGTGTTCAGTTTTTCACAATCTTGGCCGGTTATGCCGTATCTTTTTATGTAAGCTCTGAGCATGAGCTCATGATTTGCTTCTGGTGTGCATCCTGCATAATAGCTCCAGGGGTCTTCTAGAAGCATCAAGTCATCGCGTATCTTATCCCACCTATCGGTCATCTTCTCTATTCCACCAACCAAAACCGCACTGTATCTCCCAGCTTGAATGGCATTGCAAGCGTTCAGTAAGGCTGAACCAAAGGAACGAGTTACTTCCATTGGAACATGAAGCTCCGTCAGTTCTGAAAGAAATCCCTCCTCAAGCCCAAGCTTATTTGTGATCGGTAGGAAATAGTCAGAAAGATAACAAGCTTCCAGGTTTCCACGTTCTACGCCGGCTCCCTCTGAAGCTTCAAGCCAAGCCTCTTCGATCAGCCTTTCCGGTTTCTTATCATAATGTTCTCCAAACTTTGTTCTCCCAACAGCAACTACAGCTGGACGATTGAGCATTTCATTTCACCCTTCTCATCAACTGCAAATTATCCTTTTCACAAGACTTTTAAGTGTTTGCCGTTTTCCAGCAGCACATTCATGCCTTACTTACAAACCACTATTGAAGTCAGTCAACGTAATTGGTTGAATAACAAATGTCGTATTGTCCAATGGACGTGGAGATATTTGATGTCTTTACAGTTTCTAAGATTGTAGACAAAACAACTGCTGAAACTCACGCGCTGTTTGCCTATGTTGGTCGACGCAATCCTAAAATAAGGAAACACAAATTCGTACTAAGGATTTAATTGGTCGGAACTTTTCTTTCTCCGCTCGCTTCTATATCTTCTGAGGAGTTATGGTTGCCCTCAACCTACCGGTTTGTCTTCATAGTTTTTGGGGGATTTCTGCTTCTTATGGCGTTTGTTTGGTGACTTATCAGAGGGATTGTTAAAATGGATGACACATTACTCTATTGGCTTGTGTCAGATGGTGAACCGTATATTTTTGATGACGACAAAAGGAGGGAGCATTTCACGTTTAATAGTTAGCTATCAATTGCTTTTGGTGTTCCTTTCATATCAACTGGCATTCTTATACCGATGACATCCTTATCCAGTTCGACATCCTAGGTGTAGGTGCAGTTGCTGTTTCAGAATTGATTCTACGTTTACTATTTGTTGTTGACGCTGCTAACAAGAACGAAGAAGAGGAGCATGAAGAGAGAGAGCAAACGAAGATTAAAGAGATGCTTTTAGATGAAGAACAGGGTAGACTGAGGGATTAAAGTAACATTTTTATTATGCTCTGTAAAAATACGCTAACTACCGCGTGGCCAAGATGAAGCTAACTGATCTAATCTATGTCATGTCATTCATAAGCTTGAGCCTAACTTCCAGAAGGCAACTGTTGGGAATCGTTACACTAGCATTCTCTTTAACGCTTTTCTTCATCAACCTTTTAGTCTTAACGGCCCTTCTATACCTTGCAGGGCTAATTGTCGTGGGTAAAAAGCGAGCTCTTTTCTCTGATGCATTTATAGTTTCACTTCTTGGAACCGCATTATCAACTTTGTTCTTGATGTTTATCCCCAACCCCTTAGTCTCGTTGTTTCTTTTCATATTTGTTTGGCTGCTCCTCATCAAACGATTCTACGAAACAGGATGGCTTGGTGCAATAGTGGTCACCATCTTAACCGTGATGGCTTTTCTAGGGGTCACAATCATTCTAGCATTAGTTTTCGGTTTACTAGAAGCAATATTGAAACTGGTGTTTTTCTCATCTGTCCTTTTTCTTTAGGAGCGTTGAGCCTGCTTGAACCCTAGAAAAAGCACTGTGTTTCTTGGTCTAGCCTTCATAGTTCTTCTAGCCCTATCTTACGTTGAAAACAGAGTTTTCTTCAGCATTCTAGGCGACATCTTCAGCAATCCGTTTTTAGCTGTTGGAATGCTTTTCATAAATAACATCCTTGTAATCTCTCTCATATTACTAGGCATGACTTTCTACGTTAATCTAGTTCTAAACTTCTTCAAGAAAGGGAAGTATGAGCAAGTTGTGCTTGAGCATCCTAGAACCTTTGCAATAGTATTTACGATAATGATTCTTTTCCTAAGCATTCTGAGAGGAAGTAATCTCATTTACGGTGGAATAAACATTGAAGATTTACCTCTGATTCTACTTGTAAGTGCGCCTATAGGAATGGTTGAGGGATACGGCATATGCTTAACCATAAAGAAAACGTTAAGCAGAAAAATAACCATGAAAAGTTTAGTTTACATTTACATTATTTTTCTGATAGCAGCTGTAATGGAAGTCGGTTTCATAAACCTCCTAATATGGGTTGCGCAGGGATAGAATCGTAGAAGCTTTGTTACTCGTGTTCGCTACGAATCATCAAGTTTAAGAGGATTCGCTGTTGAACCCGTCCTCCACTGCATCGGCTCCAAATTCACAGTATCCTGCAAGGCATGAGATTGATGATAGAGGCAAGTCAGTTATACAGATCTTTTCGCATCATCATTCCAACTGCCGAAAAAAATCATGTTGGGCTTGAGAGGTTGAGGAAGAAGTTATCGCCTCTGTTTTTTGTGGATTTAATTTGGGAATGGACAGGTTTTGGTTGGGCATCCACCTGCATATTCTGACTCTGCAGAAACAAATTTTCTCTTTTTAGTTTTTATTTCTCCTATGTTAAGAACCTGCTCGGGCCTGCTTCTATTTCGATAGATGGTTATTCCCTTGCATTTCAGCCTATAAGCCAGCCGAAACACTTTTTCCACATCGCCAATTGCAGCGTCTTCCGGAAGGTTAACGGTTTTTGAAACTGCATTGTCTGTATATTTCTGGAATGCAGCCTGCATTCGAACATGCCATTCTGGTTGGATATCTAAAGCCGTGACAAAAACTCTCTTGACATCTTCAGGAACTTTTCCAATATTCTGAACTGAACCTGTCCTCGCTATTTCCTCAAGAAGCTCAGCGCTGTAGAACCCTCTTTCCTTTGTTGTCATCTCGAACAACGGATTGATCTCGAAAAGCCTGGTGTCTTCCAAAACCTTTCTGATGAAGGAAATCGCAAACAGAGGCTCGATTCCAGAGGAACAACCAGCTATTATGCTTATACTTCCTGTCGGCGCTATCGTCGTTATCGTAGCATTTCTCATACCATGATACTTGTCTTTCCAAACGCTTTTATCGAAATTCGGAAAAGAACCCCTTTCTTCACCAAGCTCCACGGATTTCTCTCTAGATTCATCCGTAACAAACTTCATTATCTTTTCAGCGAGTGCCAAAGCCTCCTCAGAATCATAGGGAACTCCAAGCTTTATGAGCATATCCGCAAACCCCATCACACCAAAACCAATCTTCCTATTAGCCTTAGTCATCTCCTCTATTTCCTTCAAAGGAAACCTATTCGCATCAATAACATCATCAAGAAAACGAACAGCATTCCTCACAGTCTCCCCTAGCTTCTTCCAGTTTACCTTTCCGTCCTCAACCATCCTAGAAAGATTCACAGAGCCCAAGTTACAAGACTCGTAGGGAAGCAACGGCTGTTCACCACAGTTTGAGACCGTGATTCCGGATAACTTTCTATTCCCTCTACCTGAAATATAATTCTTTCCTATTATGGCAAAATTGTGAAATTCGTCTACAGTTAAGTTATAAACATTTCGCCTTCCAAGACGCCCCACTCTAACTACTTTATGATTTTTCAGCTGAGCTCGATACTTATTAGCACAAGCATGTGAACAACAAACTCTTTTCCTTGATTTCAAATGCTCAAATCTCTTGCCACAAACTGGACAAGCTGAAATAATTCTATGTCCTTTCCATCTTTCTTTTGCTTTTTGTGAAATTCTTTGCCTTACTTTCTTCTTCATACTTTCCTTTATTTTTTCGGAAAACTCTTCGAGTTCCTTTTTACTCATATTTTTAAATCTTTCGTGGGTTTTTCTACCTATCTTTCTTTTTGTTTCTTCACAATGTTTTTCACCCCACATGGGATTACTATCTGTGGGATGACTTGCGAATTTTAGTTTCCAATCTTCTGACATTTGATGATAAGGATTATTTTTTCCTTTTATTCTTTCTCCATGCAATTTCTCATGTTCTGACTCAGTCATTAGTTCAAGGTTTTCCCACGAATTATTCAAACTGTTAAAATCTTTATGATGAACAACTTCTGCTTCTCTTAATTCTCTTCCTAGTTTATACTTCATAATCAATTTATGCTCGGCAATATGCCTAATTCCTTGATTTTGATGCACATGCCAGTACATCGACCTTTTATTTGGTGCTCCATATTGAATTTTCCAAAATGGCATAAGGGCATCATTTCTTTTCAAGTCCTTAACTTTTTTATAACTTCCATCCCGAAGCATTAATTTATGATCAGAAGTAGCATCAAAAAAACTTTTATCATCCAAATAAATTCTGTGAACCTCAGCATTCTTCTTAGTAAGCCTCGAATTTCGCCCCATCCTAACGGTCATTTTTTTACCAGACCACGTGTAAACTGGAACATCTTTTCCTTCTTTAGCTAAGGTCTCTATTTTTACAAAGTTTCTCCCATCAGCCACCGCTACCAAAGTATCTCCAGTAAGACACGGGTTGGTTGCTTCTATTCTTCCAACTTCTGAAATTGGATTATGTCTATTGATCTCATCAATAAAAATGACTCCGGGGTCTCCGCTCCCCCAAGCGGATTTTGCCATCAATTTCCAAACGTCTTTGGCTTTGAGTTTTCTCACTTTTTCTTTATTTCTAGGGTTGATTAACCAGTATTCTCCGTCTTCTTCAAGCTTTTTCATGAAATCGTCAGTAACAGCTACTGAAATGTTAAAGTTTGAAAGAACTCCCGGTTTCTGTTTAGAAGTTATAAACTCAACTATGTCTGGGTGATCAGCTCTTAAAGCTCCCATCATGGCACCCCTTCTTTTTCCTCCAGCCTTTATCACTTCTGTCGCCGAATCAAAAACACCCATGAAACTTACAGGACCAGAAGCAACTCCCTTAGTTGACTTAACCATGTCACCCTTTGGTCTTAACCTAGAAAAGTCAAAACCAACTCCTCCACCGCTCTTTTCAATCAAAGCCATGTTTTTCACTGCAGTGAAAATGCTTTCCAAAGAATCCTTAACAGGCAAAACGAAACACGCGGATAATTGACCTAGTACTGTTCCAGCGTTAAAGAGGGTTGGAGAGTTGGGCAGGAATTCAGCTCTCGCCATCATTTCATAGAAGACTTTTTCACTTTCTTTCGGATTCCCACCGTATTCCTTGTCAACCTTCGCAATAGCTTTTGCAACTCTCCTAAACATTCTGGCAGGACTTTCTACTGTTCTTCCTGTTTCATCCCTCAAAAGATATCTTTTCCTCAAAACTTCCAGTGCATTAACAGTCAACTTCGGCTCTTCTATTCCAAGCTTCTCTCTTAATCTCCGTATCTCCTTCTTCTTCTCCCGATAAACCTGATACTCTTCTGCAACTTTTTTATAGCCCCTTTTCTTTAGAACTTCTATAACAAGGTCTTGAGCATCCTCAACTGAAGGAACCCTTTTCTCAAATTTTTTTTCCAGAAGCTTAACAATTTCCTCAGTTATATTACCCGCCCTTTCCCCATTCCAAAGTTCAACTGCAATGAAAGCTCTATGAATCGCATCATTAATTCTGCTAGAATCGAAATCAACGATTCTTCCATCTCTTTTCCTTATTTTTGTTATAGACATGACTGCCCTATTCAGATATGTTCAAATCTCAATATAAAACTAAAACCTAGAGCTTATCTGAGAAACACCGTACCTAATGTACAGCCTGCGTCAAACACCACCGCCCGCATAACCAAGCTTAATTATTCTAAACCATAGAATTAAATGCTACAGAAGATCTTAGACTCGAAAGACACTCTACCTCAGATTTCCTTTTCTGTGATTTCTATTCCTCGCCTCTCCAATTCATTTGTAAACGCAGAGAAAAACTCTTCGTTCCGACCCAATCTTTCAAGAGGAACAACCCCCTTCTCCTCTACAGCCTTATTTAGCATCAACTGCGCGACAATTGATGCTGAATAAGCTGTAGTTCTCGCCATAGCAGTTATTCCTCGGCTTGCGTCAAAATGGTCCAACATGTGATAGATATAGCGCACTTGCTGGTTACTTCTAATGCCTGAAACCTCAACCTTTAAGACTACAATATCCTTGATCTCTGGCCTTTGAAGATTTCGTTCAAAAAGCTTAGCCGTAAGCTTCCTTGGCGGCAGGCTTACACCATCAACACTAACTGACTCTTCATCAAAAAATCCTAGCGCCCTAAGCAATCCAATTTTCTCTGCATGTCCTGGATATCGTAGCGTTTTCTCCCACATGTTGTTTACATCTTTAACCGTATGCAACAACGTTCTAAGTCCATCAGTGTAAAAAGCTTCAAGTATCCCTACCCCTGGAAACTCAACTTCTTCCAGTCCACTTAAGGTTTCCACCTCAGCTATCTCACCATTCTTAACTATTCTCGTTTTTCTTGTGTACTCATCGATGAGGTTTTCAGGGGACCATGTAACAATATAGCCTAGAGGCGGCACAGGTTTTTCAGGGAGACCGCCAACCATTATCTTGACTGCCAAAACCTTATCAAGTTTCGCTAAGGCATGTCCAACGAGAACATTGCTGATGCCAGGCGCCAACCCGCAGTCAGGAATAATCGTTACACCAGCTTTGACGGCCTTCTCATTTAACCTTAAAGGGTTTTCAGGCATGTACGAGACATCCACCAGATCCCTTCCAGCCTCAGTGCATGCTTCAATCAATTGATAGCCAAGGCTTCCAGGCAAAAACCCCATTATCAAATCAAAATTTCCTAAAGTGCTAACCATTTCACTGTGGTTTGACGCATCTAATTGAATCCAAGAAACATTGTCCATGCCGATTCTCTCTGCAACCTCCTTAGCTCTTGCCACGTTTTTGTCAGCAATAAGGACTTTAACTGAATTCATGTTTCGAGCAAAATCTTCAACTGCAATGGAACCTATATGTCCAGAGCCTACAACCAACACTTTCATAACCATGAAAAAGAAATCAGCGCCATTAAAGTTTTTCCTAAAGCCGTTAACCTTTTCATGAACCAATAAGCCTAAAATGTGAACGATAGATTTGAAAATTTTATATACTGCCATCTTAATTGTAACATTTGAGTATCATGGCTGACATTTGTCCGATATGTGGGCTTCCCAAAGACTTATGCGTATGCGGTGAAATCGGAAAAGAGCAACAAAGAATCCGTATAAGACGTGAAATTCGAAAGTGGAGAAAATCTTCAACAATAATAGATGGTTTAGACAAGAAGGACATAGATTTGGCAAGTCTGGCTCAAAAACTGAAAAATTTTTGTGCGTGTGGAGGAACATCGAAAAATGGTCAGATACTGCTTCAAGGAGACCATCGTAAAAAAGTTCACCAATACCTGATACGTATGGGCTATACAGAGGAAAACATTGATCTTCAATAATGGCAGAATAAGGTGAGAACCCCTGATGAAACTGCTACAAGACATGAAAGAAGTATTTAAAACATTAAGTCATCGAAAACCAACCAAAATATACTGTCCAAGATGTGGAAGTCGAAGGATTCACCTGTCCAGCAGTCTTAACTACTGGCTAACCCCTAAAAAGTACTTCTGCGAAAAATGCGGGTACAATGGTCCCATAGCTTTAGAACTTGAAAAGGAAGAAATTCAGCAGTAGTATTGTTAGTCAGGGATTTCCAAGTGCAGCTCTTTTTTCAAACTTTTGTATCTGTTTCTTACAGTAACCTCTGTTACTCCTGCAGCTTCCGCAATGTCCTTCTGTGTTTTCTTCTCATCATTCTGCAAACAAGCAATGTATAATGCTGCAGCAGCCAAGCCCATCGGATCTTTGCCAGCAGAAGCCCTTTTTTCTCTCGCCTTCCGAAGAATGTGGATGGCAACTCCTTGAGTCCTGCCGGAAATTCCCGTACTCTCAGCAATTTTCGAAACATACGTAAGCGGGTTGGCTATGGGCATTTGCACATCAAGTTCGCGAAGCAAGAGTCTATAGCAACGAGCAACATCTTTCTTTTCAACTAAGCTTGCTTCTGATATTTCACGCAGGGTTCTCGGGGTTCCAGTTCCACGGCAAGCAGCATATAGAGAAGCAGCGGAAATCGCAGCAATAGATCTGCCGCGGACCAGGCCTTTGTCCAAGGCTTTACGATAAATGACTGCAGCTTTCTCCTTAGTTGGAGATGAGATGTAGACTTTGTCTGCCAGACGGTCAAGCTCAGCCATGGCCTGAGCGAGGTTTCTATCAACTGAGGAGTGTACTCTTGACCGTATCTGCCATTTTCTTAATCGCCACATCTGTAGGCGTGTGCGAAGGGGCAGTTTTCTTCCGAATGCGTCACGGTCAATCTGGCTTATAGCAGTTGACAATCCTTTGTCATGGACGGAGTATGATGTTGGCACTCCTACACGACTTCTTGATGCTTTTTCTTCTTTGGTGAAGGCGCGCCACTCAGGGCCCTTATCCATCATTTGTTCATTTACGACAAGTCCGCAGTCGCCGCATATGGTTTCGCCGGTGTCATAATCGTGAACAAGGTTTGTGCTATCGCATTCTGGGCATTTGTCAATTAAGCGTTGATGAACTCGGCTTTTTTGTTTAACCATTTATTCACCTTAGGTACTATGTCCTCTAGAACCGTCACTTCTCGTGTTCCTCATCAAAGATTCGGAATTAGAAAGCAGTACATCCGGCCCCGCGTGTCTATTCACAAGAAAGGTTTTAATATATAAATTTTACGGTTTACTCAAAAAGATTGGCTTAACAAATCTTGAATACTTACAATCACTAATAATCAAAAGGAAAGTGTCAGTATGATAAAACTTTCGGAAAAAGCACGTAGAACCTTGGAGAAAATTGTCAATGAAATGAGAACCAAAGAGAATGTATATGGTGTAGGACTCTTTGGAAGCTGGAGCCGAGGGGACGCCACAAAATCAAGTGATATTGACTTGCTAATACTTGACAAAGGCAACTTTAAACATGAGTTTGTAGAAAGAACCGAGATTAACGGTCTGCTCATAGATTTAGATCATATTCCCAAACAGTGGCTTTATGGTCCAATGCCGCCGGAAACTGATCAGAAAATATACGAGATGCAAGTCCTCTACGACAGGGACTGGTCACTAACCAACATGAAACTCTTAATGACTAAATCCTACGGTTCACCCGAAAGAGTTGACATCAGAACAGAAGCACACATCATAGAATCTGACATATACCTAAGTCGTGCAACTTCAGCCTTCTCAAGAGAAGACTTCCAAAGCGCACAACTCTTCGCCACAATGGCTCTGGAGAAGGTTTTGAGAGTTTTAATGGAAATTGCCTTGGAACCTTTTTCAAGCAGCAGATTCATCCAGAAACTCGAAGAATCCACAACGAAACTGGGAATGCAGAACCTGTTTACTGGATACTTGGAGATATCAAAGTTAACAAGGGCAGACAAAGCAGGTGTTGAGGGCAAACTGAAGCTTTTCAAAGCGATCTGGGACGAAATAAGCTTTTCAGCCAGCCAAAATCCTCAGGCATTCGAGTCCTCTCATTTCATGGTTAAGACGAAACTAAAGTACTATTTGAACCCAGCTTTTCTTCAAGGTACAATAATACGCACAAGATTTCTGATTGATTCTGAAAAAGCGATAGAAGCAACGCATTACCTGAAGAACATACTCATTGATATAATCGAAAACTATGTTTGGCTGAAATCCTCAATTGACAAAGTCAAAATGGACTACACAACCTTAATGCGATCCTTAGAAAGCGTGGAAGAGAAAAACCCGAAAAACTACAAGTATACAATAAACTTCCTAAGCTTGAAAGATGCTGACAAATCTAAAGCATCCGACATGATAGAAAAAACCCGAAATATCATGTTTAAAACACGCAAGGAGAGGAAGGTTTTAATCAAAAACCACCTATTAAAAAGTTAACCCGAAATTCAGATAAGAAAGCCCGGTGGTGTAGTGGACAAGCATAGAGGGCTTTGGACCCTCTGACGAGAGTTCGAATCTCTCCCGGGCTACCATGCTCTAGATGCCAATTTATACTTTTTTCGCGCTGATTTTCACGTATTTCTTTAAGCATTTGTTGTTTCAACGTTGTGGTGAGCTGGTGTGTTTGGCTTTGTTCGTTTGAAGCTGTAAGTAAGTTACAAATCACGTAGACCAACTTGGCTTTTGTTTTTAAACGTGGTTTGGACTGCATTATCCTAGTATCCCCTCCTCTGCTTGGTAAGGGCAGGGCACTAACAAAGATTAGCGCACGCCTTTTCAACACTTACACTCCGAAACTCCAATTTCACAATACGCCCTCTTGTCAAGTGGCCCCTTCTTTGGAAAAGATTATCAGAGAACTAACTTGCTACAATCCAGCCAAGCTGAAATGTGAAGTGAAACCACGCATAGGCCTTTTCTCAATGTTCACCACTTATATCACCCAGATACTGCCTTGGTCCGACATCTCAGGCGATTGGGGGCCGCAGGCTGAGCCGGTCGGCCGAAGCCTTCCGACTTACACCCCGGCTCCATCAAACCCATCTTCTATGGGAGCCTTCGTCCCCGTTAACCAAGCTGTTACCAGCCCAGCTTTTTATGGGGAATGGCTGCCTATTTTCAGGAGAGGCTTCGGGCTTAGATGCTTTCAGCCCTTATCCTCAGCGGCGTGGCTGCCCGGCGTCTGCCCTATCGGACAACCGGTTAACTAGTGGCCACAACGTCCCGTTCCTCTCGTACTAGGGACCCTTTCCCCTCAGGCAGCCAACACTCCCAGCAGATAAAGTCCGACCTGTCTCACAACGGTCTAAACCCAGCTCACGTTCCCTTTTAATAGGCGAGCAGCCTCACCCTTGGCCCCTTATGCAGGGCCAGGATAGGAAGAGCCGACATCGAGGTACCAAGCCGCGGGGTCGATGGGGACTCTCGCCCGCGACGAGCCTGTTATCCCCGGGGTAACTTTTCTGTCACATCCAGCCCCCACCAAGGGGGACATGGATGATCGCTAAGCCCGGCTTTCGCCTCTGGATCCCTTACTGTGGAGGATCCAGTCAAGCCGGCTTTTGCCTTTGCACTCTACGACGGGTTTCTGTCCCGTCTGAGCCGACCTTAGGGCGCCCTTGATATCTTTTCAAGGGCGTGCCGCCCCAGCC
>DAOVQA010000193.1:0-2586 GCA_030628925.1 Candidatus Bathyarchaeota archaeon
GAAACAAAGACCCGAAATATTTCAAGAGAATTGAGGGTGTCTGCTATCGAGTTTACGAATCCATAATTATTAGTATCATGTTCAAGGTATATATTTACCGTTGCTTTCCGCAAATATACATACACTATTGTTCAATTTAGCTTTCAGAATTTATAGATGTTTTGATTTGCGCGCGAACAAAAACCTGTTCCAATGACAGCAACTTGACTCGATTATGCATGTATACGCGCGCTTATCTAGTGGGCTTTCAATCAAACCAAAGACACACTTGACAGAACCTCTTGAAGAAAGAGGTTTAAACACCTCTGGAAAGGGTTTAAGTAGGCTTTGAATACATCACTGACATGCAAGGCTGCAAGATTTTTCGCTAGAGAAAATAGCGTCTTAAGAAACAACACAACTAAACTGAAGTTCCAAGAATATAGGAAAAGGTTTTTAGTTTAGTTGTTATATGAAGGTGTGCAAGTGAAATTAGAATATATTGAGGTAGATGTTTAATGTCTGTATTTGCGGCGCCAGGAGCATATGACCGTGCCATAACCGTTTTCTCACCGGATGGCCGGCTGTTTCAAGTTGAATATGCAATGGAATTAGTTAATCGTGGAGCAACAATCTTGGGGATGCAATGCCGTGAAGGCGTGGTTTTAGGGGCAGAGGAAACGGTTGACCCCCTTGAAGAAGCGGAATCCTCTTGGAAGATTTTCAAGCTTGACGATCATGTGGGAGCAGCCATAGTGGGCTTGAGCTCAGATGCGAGAGTTTTGATAGATCAGGCTCGAGTATACTCCCAAAGCAACAAGTTAACCTATGATGAGCCGATAGACATAGAAGTTATAACGAAAAGAATATGCGATATAAAACAGCTTTATACACAGCATGCTGGCGTAAGACCTTTTGGGATTTCAATGATCTTCGGGGGAGTGGACAAAACGGGAAGCCACGTGTTCGGTACACATCCAAGCGGAACATATAGGGGCTACAAGGCTAGAGCAGAAGGTGCGGGAAGAGAAACTGTAATCAAAATATTGAAAGAGGAATACCGTGAAGAAATGAGCCTTGAAGAAATCACAAAGCTTGCGGTAAAATGTTTGGTGAAAGCTTTAGAAGCTAGACAGCTGCCATCTAGAATAAAAATAGCGGTTACTCCTTCATCAACCAAGAAAATGGAAATGCTGAAAGGCAGCAAGATTGAGGAATATATTAAGGCGTTAGGCTTAGGTAAGTGAAGTAGAAATGGGTGAGAAATACATAATTGCCCGTTTCACAAAGGATGATGGGCACTTTGAGGTTCTTGTAAAACCGGAAAAAGCGTTACAATACCGCATGGGAAAAATATCAGCGATAACAGAAGCTTTAGTCACTGAAACCGTATTTCTAGACGCCAATAAAGGCACGAAAGTTTCAGAAGAATCGCTGCGCAAAGCTTTCGGAACAACAGATCCACTAGAAGTGGCTGAAATAATCCTGAAAAAAGGAACAATACAACTTACAACCGAACAGCGTAGAAAAATGGTTGAGGACAAAAGAAAACAGGTGATAACGTTCATATCAAGGCAATGCCTTGACCCGAGAACAAACCTTCCACATCCACCATTACGCGTACAGCAAGCTATGGAGCAAATCCACTATTCAATAGAACCATTCAAACCAGTGGAGCAGCAAGCAAAGGAAATAATCAAACTGCTACGAAGTATTCTACCACTAAAAATGGAGCATGTATCCGTTGGAGTTCACATTCCAACAGAATACGCATCAAAAGCCTACGGAACAATCAAGGGATTTGGAACAATAAAACGTGAAGAATGGCGTGGAGACGGCTCATGGTACGGAGTCTTAGAGATGCCAGCAGGCTTATACGGCCCATTCCTAGAGAAAATTGGAGATGTAACCAAGGGAAGAGCAGAAGCAAAAATGCTCTCCTAGAACAGTTTGTTACAAATATTGGAGTGAAAATCATGCCAACCTTCTTTGAAAAAAAACAGATTGTAACACCTGGAGATCTGCTTGCAGAAGGATCATACATTCAAGGCGAAAACACGTACAAAGAAGACAACAAAATCTATGCTTCAAGACTGGGGCTAGTGGAATACCAAGATAAAAAGGTAGAAGTTATTGCTCTGAAAGCTTTTTACGTCCCAAGATTAGGAGACACCGTTATAGGAACAATCGTGGAAGTTGGCTTTAACGGATGGACGGTTGACATAAACTCGCCATACATAGCTATTCTAAGGGCTTCAGATGTCCTAAACAGGCCATTCAGACCGCAGGAAAACGACTTATCAAAAGTTCTTGATGCTGGAGAACTGGTAATTGCCGAAATAACAGCTTATGACAGATCGCACGATCCACGATTAACAGTCGGCCAACCTGGACTTGGAAAAATAACCCGTGGACAAATCATAAAAATGACCCCAACAAAAATTCCCCGCGCGATTGGCAGAAAAGGCTCAATGATATCCATGATAAAAAAGGAAACAGACTGCCATATAATCCTAGGAAAAAACGGAATCATACTGATCACAGGTAAAACCTTGAAAGACGAACAACTGGCAATGAGGGCTCTTCGCAAAATCGAGAATGAATCCC
>DAOVQA010000127.1:0-3938 GCA_030628925.1 Candidatus Bathyarchaeota archaeon
CTGTAAACATAGACTATGTTTTTTCCAGTTTTCGGAATTAATGCACATGCCATCCCTGGGCAACCTGTGAAATAAAGAAGGTTTGCTTCGTTAGTGATTAGTAAAGCGTCAAAACTTTTTTTCTCGAAAGCCAGTTTTCTTAAAGCTTCCACCCTTTTCAAGCTGCTCACCTAGAAAGAAATTCTTGTAGGTTCTTAACCTAAATCTTTTTTGTTTCACCCTATTGGTATTAAGCCTAACATTTTCATTACTATTGTAGCGTAGGTTAAAACAACTCCTCCAGCCACCACTGACCCAATTTGTCCGCCCACGTTTGTTGCCATAGCATAAGGTAGAAGCCAATTGCTTGAATCTTCATCTCTCCCAATCCTGTGGGCTGTTCTAGCAGCCATTGGAAATGCTGAAATTCCGCAAGCTCCAATCAAGGGATTTACTTTACCTTTCGTTATGAAGCACACAGCCTTAGCGAAGAGGATTCCGCAGGTTATCGCAGAAACAAAAGCCACCAAGCCTAATGCGAACACTATGAGTGTGTCAAGGACTAGAAAGCTTTCCGCGTTCATTGTTCCACCAATAACTACTCCAAGAAGTAATGTTGTAACGTTTGTAAGTTCATTTTCAGCGGATTTTGCGAGCCTTCTAACGACGCCTGTTTCCTTGAGAAGATTTCCAAGCATGAGGCTGCCCATTAGTGGAATTCCCATGGGGGCAACTAGCCCTGTTACGATTGTTACGGCTATTGGGAATATTATTCGAACGGCTTTGGAATATGTTTGAGGTTTATGTCTCATTTTTATTACCCGTTCCTCATGTGTGGTTAATGCTTTGGAGATTGGGATTTGGAGTAGTGGCACAAGTGCCATGTAGGAGTAGGCACAAACAGCTACCGGTCCAAGAAGGTTTGGAGCGAACTTTGATGTTATGTAAATGGCTGTGGGACCATCCATGGCTCCAATTATGCCTATACTTGCTGCTTCATAGGGACTGAAGCCAATTGCCAATGCGGAGAGCAGAGCGATAAAAATTCCAATTTGTCCAGCAGCAGCGAAAGCTAGAAACCAAGGTCGTTCTATCAGCGCTCCAAAATCCATCATAGCGCCGATTCCAATAAACAGTAGACAGGGGAATATGTCTGTTAGAACGCCTTTGGTGTATATGAATCCGAGAAATCCTTCGGGATCCATTATTCCGGGGAGTCCTGGGTTGATTAATACTGGAATGTTGACTAGTATTGCTCCGAAGCCTATTGGAACAAGTAGAAGGGGTTCATATTTCTTCTTTATGGCTAAGTAGATGAATAGGCATCCGATAGTGATCATTATTATGTTGCCAAGTGGGAATGGTAGAAGGGGTTCTGCCATCTTATTTTTCCGCCTTTCTGATTGTTACTTCATATTCTTCGCTGTTAAGAGTAACTCTGAATCTTCTTCCATGCATTTCAGCTTCTAAGGGAAGCTCGTCTGACGTAAATTCTGGCTTGGCTTGACCGCTTAAGAGCTTTTTTGTTTCTTCTGGAAACAGGGCATAGGAAATGACGTCTTCTTCCTTTGTTATCAGTTCTAGATCTTGAAGTTGGTCTCTGCATTTTTTGTACATGGGTTCCAGAAGATCTGCTGGTCTACAATCTATTGTTTCATTACGCCAGTTGGAACCTAAGATCTTCCTGTAAATTTCTTCTGGAATTTCCACTGGTGGTTTTCCATACATTCCTTTGACATAATTTTTTGTTTCTTCCAAGACTCGCTTGTATCTTCCGAAAAGAACGTTCATGACTGCTTGCACTCCAACTATTTGACTTGTCGGCGTGACCAGCGGCGGCCAACCAAGATCCTTCTGAACAACATGAGTCTCCTCTAAAACTTCGTAATATTTGTCCATTGCACCGAACCGTTCAAGCTGAATTATAAGGTTTGAAAGCATTCCCCCTGGTATTTGATGTACTATAACTGACGGGTCAACCATCATCGCTCGTTCCCTATGCAAGTGTCTATATTTCTCCCACACCTTTAGAAAGTATTTTCTGCATTTCATCAGGAGTTCAAGGTCATAACCCGTGTCATAAGGAGTGTCCTTGAAGGCAGCCACGATAGATTCCGTCGGTGGATGTCCAACTCCTCCTGAAATTGGCGACATTGCACAGTCCAGTATGTCTACTCCTGCGTCGCATGCCTTCATGTATGAAAGCATGGTCATTCCAGAAGTTGTGTGCGAGTGCAAGCCAATTGGCACTTTTATGCCTTCTTCCTTGCAGGCATGAATTATTTGGTAGGCTTTAAACGGCGAAAGCATTCCAGCCATGTCCTTAAGATAAAGTGAGTCGCATCCCATTTTTTCCAGTTTCTTGAATGTTTCCACATAATATTCTGCTGTGTGAACTGGAGAAATCGTGTAGCATAAGCTTCCTTGAGCGTGGGCTCCCACCTTTTTGACAGTTTCTATGGGGACTTTCATGTTTCTTAAATCGTTTAGTGCATCAAATATTCTGAAGTAGTCTACGCCGTCTTTGTGAGCGTATTCTATGAACTTTTGAACTATGTCGTCTGGGAAGTTGCGGTAGGCTACTATGTTCATGCCTCTTTCAAGCATCTGCATGGGTGTGTTGGGCATGTGTTCTTTTAGCGTTTTAAGGCGTTCCCAAGGGTCTTCAGCTAAGTATCGAAGGCAAACATCAAAAGTTGCTCCTCCCCAAACCTCTAATGCGAAAAATCCCACTTGATCCATTATTTTTGTTATCGGAAGCATATCTTCGGTTCTCATACGTGTTGCAAGTAACGACTGGTGAGCATCCCTGAAAATGAGATCAGTTATTTTCACCATATACTTCACCTTTTTTCCATTCTTTCAACTTTCTGTCTAAGCTCATTTACGCTTGAAGTCAACTCGTCTATTTTCATTTCGATTTCAGCCATCTTCTCAACCACTGGTTCAAGAGTTTTTGAAAGTTCAACGTGTGATGCTGTTTTCACTTGGCTGGTTCTGGATAGGTAGGCAGCGATTGCCGCTGATAGAGCCGCTGCTTCTTTCTTGCTAATGTCGCTTGTTATTTTTCTTCCTCCTAGGTGCTGCTCTTGTGAAACATGTTTTCTTCATCGGTTTGCTGCGTATTGAGCAGCAAACCTTGGTTGAATCATTTTCCAGATCAATTTGAAAAAGCATGTTCTGTTGTCTATACCGTTGGCAAACGTCTACAGTTTTCCTGCGTTCAGGGTCACACGGTTTGTAACCAAACGTTTTCATGATGTCCACAACTCTAACCAATTATAACTAGTATATCACCATCTTTCACAGAATCACCCTCTGACGTTCTTATTTCCTTTACAATACCCGATACTGCATTTTCGATGGCGTTTTCCATTTTCATAGTTTCTAACACTACAAGTACACTTCCTTTTTCAACGCTGTCTCCCACATTAACTGATATCTTAACAACTGTTCCCTGCATAGGTGCGGTTATAACTTCCTTTGCTCCTTCTACAGCTTCCTCAGGGACCAGAACCTGTTTCTTAATCACCGTAGGATATTTCACCTTTGTTTTCTTAAGCTTTTGAACTCTAACTCTGTACTTAACATCGCCTACAACAACTTCAAGTTCTTCACCAACCTCAGACAGAGGCGTGACTTCACATTCTTTCCCAATGGTTCCTAAATCTTCAACCTTCACGTCGTGATCTTCTCCATTAAGCTTGATCCTGAAAGTTCTGGTTCCAGCCTCCTCAACTTCTTTCAGATCTAGCTCTTCAGATTGAGGTGCTTCAGCTTCCCTGACCATCTCACCCTTAAACAGTCTTTTCAAAGTGACACACACCAATGCAACCGCTGTCAGAGAGGAAAAGACACTGATAACACCAATTACTGTTATGAGAAGCCCAAATTCTAGGTTCATCAACTTGATCCTCTTTTAAATGTTAGAATGGTTCTTATTTCAACACTTTGATTAA
>DAOVQA010000042.1:0-7964 GCA_030628925.1 Candidatus Bathyarchaeota archaeon
TAACAATTGGAATCAAGAGCATTGGAGCATCCATTATTCCACCTATCCGTGCAGGCAGATATTCACGAGAAAAATTAAGGAAAGTATCCAACGCAAGCATCACCGCGTCTTCGTCGCCATCACAGTCCCTCCGCTTGGCTGAATGCCAAACTGGATGAGCATAACAGACACTCAGACGTGTAAAGCCTATGATACGTCCCAAAATACCCGCACAAGTGTGCGGAGCCAAACCAACAACCAAACGTCCTAAAAGATCTTCCGCGCCGTTAACGTTATAGTAAGGTGGGAGACCGTAAACCTTCTTTAGAAGCTCATCAATGAAAGCTGCAACACGCACAAAGTAATCTGCACATCTGTCTGAAACAATGATATCTTGAATTTTGAGCTCGCATATTTGTTCTGAGCTCGTTAAGGATTCGCCGTTAACATCATTGGTGTAACCAAGTTGCCTCAGCTTTTCAACAGAAACTCCGATTTCAGAAGGTTTGAAATGGGTTAAAGGAGCATTCGTAGCATCAAAACGAATTGTCCCATCCTTATACACTGACAAATCATATTTAGCTCTCAAGACACCTTTTTCAATGATTTCCGGAATCTTCGACTCGTTAATTAACCCTTTAACACCCTTCAAAATCTTCGGAACAGAAACGCCTAGGCGACTACACGCACTTTGAAGAAGTTCTCCAAAATTAATAGCCTGTTTCGCATAAGTTCTGGCGGAAATCTTACAGACAGGACATATGTTTCCCTTCAAGCTTCTCCCGCATCTGGGACAAATGTTCTCAATAACTGTCTCAGCATCACACTTCGGACATTTTATCCCAAAAGTATACGTTTTACAAACCGGGCACTTACGCTTAACGACCTCCACGAAAACTTGTTCTCGCTTAGCCGCATCAACAACATTTCTACGAGGCCCCCCAGCCAAACCAACCGGAAACAACACATGCACAAGAGGTTTCATCTCACGCCTTTTCGCCTTTTCAGGTCGCCCCATCCGCGCACCCACAAGCGTAGGAGCCTTCTCTCTAATGGTTACACCGGAAATCAACCCAATGGCTTCTAAAACAGATTCAGCAAAAGAAAAGTCCACACCCACAGCATTATAACCTAGACAAAACGCAAATGCATGCGCATCATCATCCTCAATAACAACTTCGCCATCTAAAACCTTATGGGGTAAACATATTGTTTCCATTGCCTTCTTAGTTTTCGAGTTCGCTTCCCCAACAATCTTGAGAACAAATCCATCTTTACACATTATTTCGGAATTAACAAGCCATTTTTTCAACAGTTCAAGCTCTTCGAGTGATGCAAGGTCTGACCAGAAGAACGTGAAAGACGGGTGAAGGGGGATACCTAAGGTTAGCGCTAGAGCTATTGCTTCCCTGCTCTCAGGCTTACTTAAAAATGGGTTTTCCAGAAAGCCTTCTAGCCTTTTCAACGAAATTTTGATGACCTCAGCTATCTTCCCAAAATCTCCATTGAACTTCTCAATTGCTGCTTTCTTCAGGTCCTCGACCCACCACTCCTCGACATATCCAGAAGGCTTAAGAGGCTTACTACTGTACAAGAAATCCCCAAAACTGATCAACATGTCACCTAAAAACAGAATTTTCTCAATCTTATTTTTTATCTCATCAAAGTTCTCTACTGAAACTCGAACAACCGAACCATCCTCTAACCTTACGATAGAGGACTCTATTGTATCGACTGGAACAGCAATACCGCCCTTTCCTGGAAGTTGTAAGCGCAATTGGGTGCCCGCAGCCAGAAAACCTTTAAGTGCCAGCATAGTTGCTGGGTGAATGCCTACTGCCGCCAAACCTGTATTTCTCGCCCTGCCATATCTTAGCCGAAAACCACCGCGTTTAGATGGAAACGAGAATATTGGGCGACCGGCGATAACATCATTCATGAAGCCAGCGGTTTTTTTCTCTTTAGATGCTCGACCTATTTCTTTAAGCCAGTCCCAGCCTTGAATCCCCAGTTTTTCTATGATTGTCCAAACCTTTGCGGAACGCCCCACAATTCCATCGTTTACCACACGTAGGGCTCCACCCCTCACCCGGTTTGTCTCAATGCGGGGAATATTCCGAAAGGAAGAAACCTCTACGGGGTTGGACTCCGTACCTGTTACTTCCACTGGTAGCCACTCAAGTGCCTTCCGTAACTCTTCATCTGAAACATGGTATTGGAAGCGAGTAACAGAACGTTCATAAAGTCTTGCCTCTTCAATAAATCTCGCGATTTCCTCTTCTGTGGGCTTGTATCGGTTAAGCCCAAGCAGTCTACGCACAAAATCACCAATTACCAATGTCAAAGCTTGATCTGTGCCACCTGCAGAGCGTATTGGACCCGCAAAATATATTGCAAGATATTTTGTCCTATCCTTGTTGGCTTTGATTTTAACATTCGCTACTCCCTGCAAGGGTGCAGCGGTGAGGCCTTCTGTAAGAATTGCTAGTGCAGTTCGTATAGCTTGTTCCGCTGCAGCTTCAGGCTCCATATGCCCGAACTTGCCGTAGATGATTTCCTCGGCGATCTTAAAGGCTAATTCTTCCCTTGGAAGTCTGATGCTTAATTCTCTGATGCTTTCGGCAACTCTCTTCGGTCCAACGAGTCCCTCCACGAGGTCAGCCAAATCTTTTGCAATGCCACATTCGGGTTTAAGTGCTGGGTCAAGCGCTTTTTCCCTAGCTTTTCTGCTTATAATTAGCAAATCTTCAAGTTTAGTTTCTAAACCTCTCACATATTGCTTGTATGCTTCGCTCATTTCACTATTCAAGCTGATCCTCCGAACTCTTCTATCGGTAATGGTTTATTTTGGTTTTCTGACATAAACAAATCAAAAAAACTGTATGTTAGACCTTTTATTCCGTGTGAATTCTACACAAGAAAAGCGTAGACCACTTAGCTTTCGGCCTACCAGTTACCCTCTGATATGCCTCCTTCGCTTTCTTGCCTCTCTTTTCAACGCATTCTCTGCAACGTGGATGCCTCAGGTCAGATGGCCCGTCGCATACGCCGCAATTTAACACAAGAACTTCGCCTAGACCCCTTATCGTTGGCCATGCATATTCATGCTCATCATATTGTGGTTCAAAATCTGGCCAAATACCATAAATGGCCTCATTTTCCAAAACTTTTTTTAGCGAACTGAAATAGTTTTCAAATGCTGTCAAGGTCTTTATGCTCTGCGACTTCTTATGCCTTCAATGATCTCAGAAACCTTCCGTTTCATCCCCGTATTCTCCACGAGGTTACCAGTAACAATTATGTTTGCTCCAGCAGACGCTGCTGCTAAGGCTTGCCTTCTAGATTTTATTCCACCCCCTACAATTAGAGGCAGATCAATTGAATGCTTAACAACGCGAATCATCTTTGGAGGAACTGGCTTTTTAGCACCAGAGCCTGCCTCCAAATATATGAAACGCATACCTAGATATTGGCCAGCCAAAGCGTGGGCCGCGGCAAGGTTAGGCTTGTCGTATGGTACTGGAATAGCTTTGCCCACTACACCTGCAGTACCGCCGTCGCCAACAATAATGTATCCGAGAGGAATAGGTTCTAAACCATATTTTTTGACAAGCGGAGCACCTAGAATCTGTGCGCCCATCAGGAAGTAGGGGTCAACAGAGTTTAGCAGAGACATAAACCATATTGCGTCAGCATGTCGGCTTATACCTGTCACATTGTTTGGAAAGAGAATTACAGGGATGTTCACAGTGTGTTTGATAGCTTTTATCACGTTGCCAAGATGCGTTGTTGAAGCAAAGGTTGAGCCACCTATCATAATAGCTGATGTCCCACTTGATTTCGCTTTTTTGGCAACTCTGGAAGCTTGTGGCGATGTTACCTTTTCAGGGTCTATCAGCGTTACATGAACAGAACCTTCAGATTCGATTTTTTCCAGCAAGTACTTTTCAACAGAGCCAATCATAACAATCAACCTAGCGGGTTAACACCTTCCTAGAAATTCCATAGATCTTGTCTGTAAACATACAGTAGATGTCAACTGCATCCTGTGCAGATTTGACTTGAAACTCTTCTCTTGCACCACAACTGCCGCAGCTTACAAGAGCACGAGTTTCGTCACGAAAAATTTCAACCCTAACCGTTTCCTTCCCACATATGGGACAAGAGAAGACCTTTGGCAAATGCTTCTTAGGGATATGAACAACTTTCCTTCTTCTTCGCCCCATACTTTGTATCCTTCTACTCTCTTAATCCCCATTTCCTCAGTATTTATGTTTGCCCTTAAATACTTGCCTAAACACTCATAGCCAATGAGGAGCACCATATGAAGTTAGAACCAACCGTTTTAGATTTAGATTGGCTTGAAATTGAGACAAGAATAAAACGGTTCATCAAAGACTACGTGAAAAAGTCTGGTGCAAAAGGCATAGTCTTGGGGTTGTCAGGTGGAATTGATAGCTGTACTACGGCAGCGCTTTCTGCCCTAGCCATAGGTGGCAACAGGATTGATGGGTTAATGTTGCCAGAGCAAGAAACGCAGAACATTAAAGACATTGAAGACGCGAAGCTTGTTGCTGAGAAATTTGGGTTTAAAACTGTAATGATTGATATCACGTCCACTTTGGAATCCTTTTACACTTCAATACCCATTTTTAAGCCAACACAGAAACTCTGTAAAGGCAACATAAAAGCAAGAACAAGAATGATCTACATTTACTATTATGCTAATAGGCTTAACCTCCTTGTTTGCGGCGCATCAGACAAATCGGAAGCGATGACAGGTTACTTCACAAAATGGGGAGATATTGCTGCAGACATATCACCACTCATGGATTTATACAAAACGCAGGTTCGAAAATTAGCTCATCACATAGGCTTGCCAAAGGAAATAGTTGCAAAACCAGCTTCACCTACATTATGGCCTGGGCAGCTTGCTGAAGAAGAGTTGGGAATGGAATATGGAACTCTTGACCTCATCCTCTATGGGTTGGAACATTTCATGAAGATAGACGAAATAGCGAGACAATTAGGTGTAAGGAAGGAACTTGTTAACGATACAAAACGTAGGTGTATGTTTATGGAACATAAAAGAAGAATGCCACTTACGACAAAAATCCAGTATCGAACAGTGGGAGCTGATTTCAGGTTTCCAAAAACACTTCATTGACCACGGAAGGAGCCCTATGAAACAAGAAATCAAGGTAGCTCTGGCTCAGATAAGCTGCAAGCGCGGAGACAAAGTAGAAAACATAAGAAAAATCGAGAGTAATACGAAAAAAGCAAAGCAGCAAGGTGCGGACCTTGTTATTTTCCCGGAACTTTCACTAACAGGTTACACTTTAAGAGATCGACTCTATGAACTGGCGGAAACAATACCCGGTCATTCAACGGCCATCCTAGAAAAGTTGGCTAACAAAACAGGTACATACATTATATTTGGTATGCCTGAACTCAGCGAAAAAACCCAAGCAACAATTTATAACACTGCAGTTCTCATAGGCCCACAAGGCTTTATTGGAAAATATCGCAAAATGTATCTCCCAACCCACAGTGTTTTTGAAGAGAAAAGATATTTTCGCCCAGGATACCAAGCAGCGGCGTTTGAAACAGATCTTGGAAAAATAGGCTTAATCATATGCTACGATATCTTCTTCCCAGAAGTAAGCCGGTTAACACGTCTGCAAGGAGCCCAGGTAATAATCTGCATTTCTGCTTCGCCAGCAACACGCCGAACGTTCTTCGAAACTCTAACGGCTGCGAGAGCAATTGAAAACACGGCATTTCTAGTATATGTCAACCTTGTAGGCATAGAAGATGGGTTGCAGTTTTGGGGAGGGAGCAGACTTGTTGGACCTAACGGGAAGGTCTTGGCAAAGGCCAAGTATGGGGAAGAGGACCTTGTCATAGGTGAGATTAACTACGGTGACATAAGACCAATCGAAACGTTTGTCCCGGTTCTAAAAGATATACGTCCGGAAATATTCAGTAAGTTAGAGGACGCCGCGGAAAAACTGTAGACTTCCCGAGTGCAAGCTCTGAGAATAATTCACGTTGAGGATATAAAAGCTGAGTTTACAGTCTTTCCCAAAAGGCATCTAACACGTTCGATTTACATGGAGTCAAAGGATAAATCTGTGATCTCTCAAGAAGAAACCATGACAACCATTCCATATGCATACGTAACTACGAAAATCATGTTCGGCGACAAGAGTGAGAGAGATCAAGACCTCTGTTCTTAATGTGCCTTTACAAAGACAGGCATATATGCTTCATCAGTCATTCATAACCTTCCAGGATAGAAAAGAGAGGAGAGAGCTTCTGGAGGACACTATCTGAGGCGTCTAACAGCTTTTTCTATGCGATGTAATGCTTCCTCCAACTGTTCATATGAGGCAGCATAGGAAAGTCTAATGTGCCCTTCACCATAACTGCCAAAGGCGGAGCCTGGAACTGCTGTTACATGAGCCTCTCGCATAAGAAATTCTGAAAATTCTTCAGAAGACATACCGAACCCTTTTATGTTTGGGAAAACGTAGAAAGCACCTTTCGGAAGTGCACAATGAAAACCTTTGATCTCATTAAGCCTTTTGTGAACTAAATGTCGTCGTCTATCAAACTCTCTAACCATATTTTCAACAAAATCTTGTGGTCCTCTCAGCGCGGCTAATGCAACATACTGTGCTAAGCTACTTACACAAGCAACTGTATATTGGTGCACAAGCCAAAGATGGGAAATAAGCTTTTTTGGCCCAGAAACATATCCAACCCGCAGACCAGTCATCGCGTAGGTTTTTGAGAAGGAATTAACAATCAACGTACGCTGGCGCATTTCCGGAAAAGTTGCTACGCAATGATGCTTGGCGCTGTCGTAAAGTATCTTTTCATAAACTTCATCAGATATCACAATCAGGTCACGTTCAACAGCAAGCTTTGCCAAAGCGGCAATTTCATCATGGGAAAGAACTGCGCCAGTAGGGTTATTCGGATAATTGAGAATCATCACACGTGATTTGTCCGTGACAAGTGACATCACGTTATCAATAGATGGTCTAAACCCCTTTTCTTCTAGCAGAGGAACGTAAATAGGAACACCGCCAGCTAACAGAATGCTTGGTTCATAGATTACAAACCCTGGATTTGGGAGTAACACTTCATCACCAGGATTAACTAGACCCATCAACGCCAAGAAAATTGCTTCCGTTCCGCCGACAGTGATTAGTATTTCCGAGTTCGGGTCATAACGGAGATTATAATCGCAATATGTTTTCTTAGTCAATTCTTCTCTAAGGTCAGATATTCCGTTGGTTGGTGCGTAATGGGTCTTACCTTCTTTTGCAGCTTCCCAACCAGCAGCCAGAGCATATTTTGGAGATGTAAAGTCAGGTTCACCGACGCTTAAGTTGATAACGTCTGGTATTCCTTGAGCTAAAGTGAAAAACCGGCGTATTCCAGAGGGCTTAATCTGTTTCAAGCGTTCTGCTGGTTTAAATTCTGGGACCACGACATATTCCCCATTATGCATTGTTGTCTCAACATAAAATGTTTACGTTCGTAAACCAGCAATCTCAAGCATGAAATCCCGACAATCTTAAAAGGGTTACAGTGTATACAAAAGTGTATTCACCACAGAGAACTTGTGGAGAGAACAAATTGAATATGAAAAAGAGTGTTCAAACGTGGTTAGCAAGAGCTCTAAACGACCCAATCACAAAGACGCTCTCCAAAAACAGCCATTTAACTAAAATACAGCTTGAAACATTACTCATTGATGTTTTATCCGACACTGTTGCCGGCAAACCGTTAAAATACGATGTGAAAGCCAGATTACGACTAACAAAGGCGCAAATAAGTCGTGGATCCTTTAACAGAACATTAGAACAGGCGAAAAATAACGTAGTAAAGGCGATCTATACAGTACTACTTTTAGGATATCTAGGAGTCTTCGAGAGTACAACACTAGATCCATATCTGGAAATAGCGAACAA
>DAOVQA010000097.1:0-4847 GCA_030628925.1 Candidatus Bathyarchaeota archaeon
TTAGCCATGGGAGTAGATGCGAAAGGAAAGGTCAGCAGCAGCATGCCACTTAACCCTCATGAACTCAAAATAAAGACGGCGGAAGAGGGACTTAAAGCCGCAGTAGTTAAGGCGGGCGAATTTGCTCATGACCCAATAAAAGCGGTTTCCACTGTGGGAGACCCTATGCAACCTGCCCTAGCAGGATTGGTTCTCGGCGCCGCAGATAGAGTTCCCGTTATCATGGCTGGCGGAACCCAGATGGCTGCTGTGTTAGCTGTTGTTAATGCGTCAAACCCCACTGTTCTGGATAACGTGGCAGTCGGAACTACTAGGTGGATTGTAGCTGACAAAACCGCTGATCTGAAGGGGCTAATTGCTGAAATTGCGGATGTTCCAGTACTCGCTGCAGACTTGGATTTCAGTCAGTCAAGGTTTGATGGTTTAAGGGCTTATGAAGCGGGAATAGTGAAAGAGGGAGTCGGATGTGGAGGAGCAGCAATTGCCGCCATGCTAAAGTCGAACGGCTCAATAACCAAAAACGTTCTGCGCGGAGAAATCGAAAAGAACTACAAGCAGCTAGTAGGCTCAACTTAAATGAGGAATGCTCTGATTGTAAAACAGGCGTACTCGTTCTAGTTTCGTAACGGATACTCTTTTCGTGTAAGAACATATTATGAGTTAACAGGAATGTTTCAGAGTCTATTTGGCGTTCATTTAATTTATCTTCAACATGTAGTCAATATTTCTTGACTAAAACGGAGAGCAACATTATTTGTTTTAGTCAAGGTTTCTTGATAAAAAGCCTTTTTAATTCTGTCAGCAAAAGTATTGTTTGTGCCTGTAGTGGGGGAAAGAAGGGCATGAAAAGAACAGCATTGGCACTAACACTCATCTCAGCACTCTTAATCTCACTGGCAGCTGGATTACTAGTTGTTAAGGAGGCGAAAGCAAACGCCTTTTTCATTTTTAAGTCTGTAACTCCAATTCCAGGCACAATTCCACCTATTATCACAATTTCTAGTCCAGAGAACAATACAGCATACGAACCAGACAATTTCTATCTCAGCTTCAATATAACTAAACCAGAGCCACCAATAGATTTGGAATCGGGTTTAAACTCAATCAGATACACGTTAGATAATAACGACACTGGACTTTACTATTGTACCCATTACAACTCTAGGTCACCGCCAGGAATTCCAGGATTCAGCTATTCTAAAAAATTAAGCATGCCAGAAGGAAATCACATGCTAGCAATATACGTAGGTGGAGTTGTACTGCCTGGAAACATGACCATATATTCAGTAGGCAGCACCTCAACAGTTTTCTTTACCATAGGCACCAATTCAGAACAAAAATTGGAGTCTATCCCAGAGTTTCCCTCATGGATAGTTCTGCCTCTAACAATGGCGGCAACTCTGATTGCGGCAGTGGCGAAGAGGAGACGTCTATGAAGAAAGCCTTAGCTGTGGTTTTCGTTTTGGCACTTTTGTTTTCAACAGTAGCCTTATTGCAGTTTGTTAGTTTGGCAAAAGCTAACCCTGTCCCGTATCCGTCCACACCTAATACCGAGTTGCCTACTCTGACAGTGCAAACGCCACAAAACTACTCGGACATCTATGCCGAAAATTCGTTTATCTTGAATTACAGTGTAACCAAACCTGATTCATGGAACCATTACCATCTAGGCATTCCCGTTATTGGCGACTATCAGGTCTTCGTATATTTGGATAACAACCTGCTTGACACATTCCTAGATTATCCCCGTTACGAGCATGTCACCAAAAATTACTCGGTAGTCTTGAATGGATTGACAAATGAATGGCACACCCTAAAAATAGACGTTAGGGCAAGAACATTCTACAAAATCACCAAAAGTGCTGAGGATCCTCTTGAACACTTTATGAATACTTCCGCCACGATACACTTCAACATAATTGCAGAAAACAGAATGATACTCCTCACCATAGACGAAACTGCGACCATCCCAGAATTCCCATCATGGACAATCCTGCCCATCTTCACTATAGCAACTTTGCTAATCATAATATGCAAACATAAACACTACCCAAAACAGGCAACCCAACAGCGCATAGTAGGAGACTAATAATACTTCATTGTTGAAAACAAGCTTTTTTCTGAAAAACCAAGCAACAACAAAATTTAATTGCTTCCCATAACCTCTTCATAATACAATAGTTGCTTGTTTATAGGTGGAATGGGCACTTTTCCTGTAGGCACTCGTTATTGAGCGGATAAAATTCGCATTTTAATTCCTTGTTTATTTTGAAGGATACTCCAAAGTTTTCTTTTACAAAGTCCGCTGCCTTCAATAATGCTAGGAACGTGTTGCGTTTGCAGCATCTTGGACCCCCATGATTTGCTATAGAAAAGAGGCTCTTCGCAGTAACCAAATTGGCTAGTTTCCAGTAGGTTACAGACAGGGGCGTTGCATCGGTTATCAGACTTACGAAAATGCCTGTTCCAACTGCTGCTCCACAGTCGCCATAGAATCCACGGAATCCGCCCAGAATCTGTTCTGCTCTTTTCTTTGCCATTCTGATTTTGGTTGCCTTCTCTTTGTAATCCTTTTTGATGTTATAGTATGCAGCTAGCAGGGTTGCGGGTACAAGAAAATGATGCTCTGGACCATGCATCTTCACGTTAGGGTTCCTCATCAACGTCAATGCAAGTTCCAAGGGATCCTCTGATTTGCTGGCGATACAGTAACTTTCTATTAGGTCCATTGCAGGTAAACTGTGGCATTTGTCACAGACGAAGTGTCCATTTTTGCATTTTGCGTTTGAGTCATAAACTTGCTTGCAGTAGAAGCACTCTAGCGGGTCTAGCTCCTCTTCATAGACTAGTTCCTCTCCACAGATAAGACAGCCAGTTCTATGATCTACGGTCATCCCTGTTCATCTTCTTGAATGATCCACCAGAACGGCATTAGATAAAGGCATTCATATAAAAAAGAGGATTTGCACGGGTGGCGATATCGCTACTGTTTGAGAAAAAAGTAGTTTAAGAGCGCACTAAAGCTAGCCAGCACAGAATAAGCAGATTCCAAAGAATATAGCTCGCGTTAGCTGTATGGCTAAGAGTATCACCCTAAACATGGGTACCAATTCAACATAAATAGTGGAAAAACGAAGAACGTGTACCTGCTTAGATTCAAACTTTGAAAGTAGTTTCACATCTTTTTTCTAACAAACAGCATCATAGCCACAATAGCGATAACTGACAGGATTATGCTGTAAGTGGATGCAACGGATGAGCCGAAGTACTCCCATAAACTTCCGACAACAGAGTTAGAAACAAAGAATGCTGAACCAACAACCAGATAATAAATTCCATACGCTGTTCCTCTCAGCTTTTCTCCAACATAATCTGGAATTAACGCTCTCTGAACCGTTTCAACTACTCCAATGTAAGCACCATACATTACAGCAATCAAGAGAGCAACATAACCAGTTGCGGGAAGCAAAATCAGCAATGTAGTAGAAAGGAAAATGCCGTAACCCAAAACCATGACTTTTTCCTTGCCTACCCTGTCAGATAAGACACCAGCTGGAATCGCTATTGCAGCATGGGCTACGTTAACCGCCGCATACACCAAAGGAATAAGCGAATCTGCAATTCCAGCCTCCTGTGCGTTAAGGAGAACAAAAGAAAAGTTGAATGCCCCCAGAGAGAAAATGCCGACAATGATAAGGAGCAATGAAAAGTTGCCTTTTAAAGCAGATTTGATGCCTGCAAGCAATTTGAATTCGCTAGTTGATTTGCCAGTATGTTCCTTAACTAAAAACAGAATAATGAACAGTGCAATAGAGCCGGGTATTAGGGACAGCCAGAAGATGTCTCTTACTGTGAAACCTAGAATTAGCAAAGCTGTTGAAGCAATCACAGGTCCCACAATAGCACCTGCCTGATCAAGAGTCCGATGTAAACCGAAAGCAGCGCCTCGACGTTTCTCGGAAACCGACTCGCAAAGGAGGGCATCACGAGGAGAAGTGCGAACACCCTTTCCAACTCTGTCAGAGACTCTGATTACGAAAACATCAAAGGGTACCCTAGCTACAGCAAAAAGAGGCTTAACAGCATTTGACAATGCATACCCAACTAGAACAAACATTTTTCTTTTTCTGAATTTGTCAGAGAAAATTCCTGAAACCGCCCGTAAAGCATAACTCAAGGCTTCAGCTGTTCCCTCAATCAACCCCAACACTGCTCTGCTGGAGCCAGGTAAGCCAAGGAGAAAGGTGGGCAGGAGACTGAAAACCATTTCACTTGACATGTCAGTGAAAAAACTCACGAAACCTAGAGCAAACAAATTCCTGACTGATGACCTTTCGACTTTTTTTTCATCCGCTTTTTTCTCCATATATCCTTTCCCCACAATTTTGGGTAGGAAGAGCTCTTTCCCGTAATTTTATAGCGTCTATGCTAATTAACTTAGCATCAACATAACCTATCCAAAAGAAGCTTCAAAGTTTTGTTAAATTGCTTACCTAACTTCTTGAAAATAGTTTGGGAAACCATTTTGGCACTCGTTTTTTGTAAGCGATGTATTCTTCTCCCAATATCTGTATGAGACTTTTTTCTTCATAAGCTGTCATTTTGTTGTATAGGATGAAGAATACAAGCAAAATTCCGATCGAAAGCAGAGATGGACTGACAAAGAAGAATGCCAAACAGCACATTAAGATTCCAAGATACATGGGATGCCGAACCCAAGAGTAAACACCTGAGTCAAGAAGTTTAGGTTGAACATGCGCTTCACCGAAAACTGCTTTGTGCGACTTTGCTAATAGATACAGGACAACAAATAATGATACAACCGATGGAAACAACCGTGCTGGAAA
>DAOVQA010000178.1:0-3007 GCA_030628925.1 Candidatus Bathyarchaeota archaeon
ATATGTACATACGGGAGTTGCATTTAAGACCCTGAATGTCATTGATGCCAAATCATCTGCACATGGAGGAACATCTGCTCCAGGGACACTGCCGAGACGTGTGCACACCATCTGATTTATCTTGCCTGGTTCTGTAGGCGTTATAAACGAGGTAGAATAAGGACCTCCACAAAGTGCATCAGGATCTTTGAGACAGTCACCTTCAACTGGATTTCCAACGAGCTCCACTAGGGTAGCATCCCATTCAATAGTTACTGTCCAGAGGTACAAGTCTGGGACTCCATCGATTTTAAGAGTAACTGTGAATTCTTCGCCGGGCTCAAAGTCGAAAGTAGAAGGCTCTAGATAGATCGTTGTTGGCGAAGCAAAAGCTGGAACAATCGCTGCAAAACATAGCATAAACACGATCGATACAAGCACTCTCTTACTTCTCATTACTATTTCCTTCTCTCCTTAAATTAAGTCATATTTTAATGTTTAAGTTAATAAAAGGATATGAAACATTATAGCGAATCTTCCAGATAGATTCATATAAAAAATTTAATTAACTTTTCCATAATTGACTTATGTCACATAAGAACGCTAGCGCACGCTGCTTCTGAAACAGATGTTTTAACGATTCTTTTACCAAAACCATTTTTTCATACTCTAAGATTGAGTTGTAACCTAGGTCACTTGTCAGGTGGGTTCATGTTTTCTGCAGCAATTTCTCCCACTTTTTTGCCGAACTCTGTTTTCAAGAGTTTGTCTACGTTTCCTAACGCTTCTTCAAGCTCAGCGTCAAATGGTATTTCACCCAGAAACGACATACATCTGCTTTCAACTTGATGTCTAATATACGAGGATTCCTTCATTTTCATGTTTTCGATAACACCGATTATTGGAATCTTCAATTCTGTCAGTAAATCTGCAAGTTTTCTAACGGTTTCAAAAGCTAACCTAGAAGGTGTAGTAACCACAAGGAATTTTATTCGTTTAATAAGCCGCACAAGGTCAAGGGTAGCATCGCTTATTCCAGGCGGCATATCAATAATTAAGAAATCCAGATTGTTCCATCTTGTTATTGCCAGCAACTCTATTAACACGTTTGAAACATCTGCCCCCCTTAACGGTGCCGTGTGATCACCCGAATAATAAACTATTGACATGTATCTCAAGCCGTAAACCTGCGGTGGGATAATGCCTTTCTCTTCTTCCGGCTGCAAGCCTTCGACTCCAAGAATTACATGTGTGGATGGACTTGTAAAGTCCATGTCAAAAAGTCCGACTTTGCAGCCTTTTTTCGCCAGTGTTAATGCGAGGGTGGATGCGACAAGGCTTTTGCCTACTCCGCCTTTTCCGCTTGAAACGGCAATTATGTTGCTTACCGCTTTCAATCTTCTGTCTATTATGCTTATTCGGGGATCAGCCATGCTATTTTACTCCTTTTATGCTTTCAAGCCAGATGCCTCGTCCCTGTAGCACTTCGAAGTCTGGACTGCCGCATTTCGGACATTTAACATATGCATGAGCGATTTCTGGAATAAAGTGGATGGCTTCTGCTGTACTTTCATCCAGTTTCTCACTATTGAAAATCCACCTGTGCTTACACACTCTGCATTTTAGCTCGGCTCTCGTCGTCTCTATGTTGAAAATGGCATTTGCGAATTTTGAGGTTTTGAGCTGTGACAAAGCAAATTCCAGTATGTCAAGTTCTATCTGCTGCAACTCGCCAACCTTTATTCTAACTTCTCTGATCTCCTTTAACCCTTCTTTTTCACCTATTTCAGAGGCTGTAAGAATCACTGCTTCAGCTAAAGCCCATTCATGCATAAACAAGCTTAAGCCACAGCTCAATTTAAAAATATTGCAACAAATTTGACTATGCTTTTATTCTGGTCTAGATTGTTAATACTCCGTCCTTAAGGAGACGTAGAATATGAATGTGAAAGATGAGCATATCAGCATGCTACATGGAGCCGGTGGAACGGTTATGCATGACTTAGTCAAGAATTACATCGTGAAGTATTTTGGAGGTTCAAGCCACGTAGAGGTTCCGCTTGAAGCCTTGGATGACGCAGCAGTCGTAGGCGACATAGTTTTGAAAAGCGACTCGCATGCAGTCAAACCGATTTTCTTTGCAGGAGGAGACATTGGACGTATAGCTGTAGCCGGCACCGTCAATGACATTGCTGTTTTAGGAGCTGAACCTTACGCTTTAGCTTGCGGCTTCGTTTTGGAAGAAGGCTTAACCATGACGGATTTCGAACGTATCCTAGTTAGTATGCAGCAGACGTGCCTTGAAGCAGGAGTTAGCATAGTCACCGGCGATACAAAGGTCGTTGAGAAGGGCAGCCTCGGCGGATGCATCATAAACACCTCTGGAATCGGCAGACGAAATGCTGCTCTAGAACAGAATCTTGATGTTGTCAAGAGGTTTAGAAGTGATTTTAGAACACGATGGATTTTGGATTCAAACCTGAGATCAGGAGACAAAATAGTGTTATCAGGCACCGTTGGAGATCACGGCTTGGCAGTTTTGTCTGCTCAGGAAGGACTGAGTTTTGGAAGCAATATAGAATCAGATGTTAAACCATTAAACCGTCTAATCCAACGTTTGCTCGGTGAGGTCGGCGGCGTAGTTGCAATGAAGGATCCGACAAGAGGTGGATTGGCAGATGCTCTGAATGAGTTCAGCGAAAAATCTCATGTGGGCGTGCTAGTCTACGAGGATAAGATTCCAGTTAGGAAGGATGTGCAGGCAGCATGCGAAATGTTAGGGTTGGATCCGCTTGAAATTGGGAATGAAGGAAAAGTGTTAATAGGTGTAGTGAACGAAAAGGCTGAAGAAATTCTGCAACTTCTGAAAAAAACTGAAGAGGGCAAAGAAGCGGAAATAATCGGTGAAGCAACAGCAGATTTCACAGGCGTGGCAATGCAAACAGTAGTGGGCGGAAAAAGAATAATCAGCAGACCCGTAGGAGACCCTGTGCCAAGAATATGCTAGCTTTTTCATCAATTGGTTCAG
>DAOVQA010000104.1:0-4567 GCA_030628925.1 Candidatus Bathyarchaeota archaeon
CCTTCTGGCGGAAACTACTGGAGTGACTATGCTAGTGTTGACTTGTTTAGTGGTCGTTATCAGAATGAGACTGGTAGCGATGGGATAGGAGACAGCCCATATGTTATAGATGAGAACAACACAGATCAATATCCTTTGATGGAGCCTTGGGGGACAGGTACACCAACGGCTAACTTCGCTTGGACCCCATCCATAGGAAAAATTGATGAGCCTATAACTTTTGACGCATCCACATCCACACCAAACGGAGGAACAATAGTGAAATATAAATGGGACTTCGGTGATGACGGAACAGCGACAGGTCAGATAGTAACCCACGCCTACACTAACCCAGGTACCTACACAGTCACTCTTAATGTTACGGACAGCGAAGGATTAGGGGATACTCAGGAAAAGCAGCTACAAGTTGTCCAGCCACATGGTCCAACAGCGGAGTTTACAATAACTCCTGAGACAGCAAAGGTAGGTGAAACTGTAGAGTTTGCTGCTTCAAGTTCTCTGCCAGGCTCTAACGGTACACATGAAATGCCTATTACTGAGTACCGTTGGGATTTCGGGGATGGTAACCAGACAACAACATCCACACCAACAGTATATCACAGCTTCAGCACTTCAGGAAACTATTATGTGACTTTGACTGTTTATGCACCAGGAGCCACACCAGAAACAGATTCAACAACTAAGAAAGTAACCATAACAGCAATACCAGTTGGAGGTTACTCATTCCTAATCAAAGGATACACAACTTCAAAGCCCTTAACACTTTGCCTAGCCCTATTAGCAGTCTTAACAGTAAGTTTCGCAATGATTAAACGTAAAACGCTTGGAAGAACAAAACGATCCAGAAAACTCAAAGGCTAGTTAACACACTTTTTTTCCAAGTTTACGATTTTTCAAGAGGACCCGAATTCCTCTCACATTCAATCAAAAAGGCTTATGTGATCCTTCAAGAAATTCTAGCGTCTCTACATCGTATCGATCCATGTGCGCATGTTCTGAATACGCACGCACGCTAGGCCCAAAGTCGTCTCGCAATACTTTTGCCGGCGAATTCAATCCACAGCATTAAACCGCTACTAACAAGCCAAGTCACCGTTTGCTCATAGCTGTAACCCATAAAGGCACTCATCAAACCAGCAAGCACTCCGATAAGAGGTGTTACGACAAACTTTGTTGGACTGAACGTTTCCGGAGGATTATTTTTCATCCATCCCAGGAACGCTACAACAACGCCCATCATAACTGTTACACCCACGTTCTCAGCAGCAGCCATCTCATACCGCTGAGCAGCGAACAAACTACCGCAGATGACAACAGCTAACACCATCAATGCAGCCCAAACCGGCAAGTCTTTTTCCACAAACGAAAATAATTAACCTTTAGCTGGAAAATTCAGCCTTTCGCAACCGCTAATGGAACAAGTCTGGCAACTTTTTTTGCTAATCCCAGTTTATCACTTACCTCTACAACCATGTCCACATTCTTGTACGCGGGATCCGCCTCTTCAGCTAAGATAACTGTGCTTGCAGCTCTGACGTGAATCCCACGTTTTTCTAAAGCATCTTTTACATCTCCGCCCCAAAATCTTCTTTTGGCGGCACGTCGACTCATCATTCTTCCCGCCCCGTGCGCAGTAGACCCAAAACTTATTTCCATAGCTTTTTCCGTGCCTGCAAGAAGCCAGGAGCTAGTGCCCATGCTTCCAGGTATGAGAACGGGTTGTCCCGCTGCTCTGTAGTCTGCTGGAATGTCTGGGTGTCCCGGTGGGAAGGCGCGTGTTGCGCCTTTTCTGTGAATCCAAACTTTCCTTTGCTTTCCGTTAATCTTGTGGTTTTCTATCTTTGCAATGTTATGGGCAACGTCATACACAAGATTTAGCCCAAGCTTCTCTGGGTCTACTTTGAAGATTTGTCGGAAGCTTTGTCTAATCCAGTGCATTATTGTTTGACGGTTTACAAACGCGTAGTTAACAGCGCATGCCATTGCTTGATAGTAGTCTTCAGCTTCTTTGCTGTTTCCAGGTGCACATGCAAGTTCTCTGTCTGGCAGTGCAATTTTGTATTTGTGAACAGCCCTTTCCATGATTCTTAAATAGTCGGAGCATACCTGATGGCCAAAGCCTCTTGAACCACAATGAATCATAACTGTGACTTGTTCTTCATGTTCGATTCCAAATATTTTGGCTGTTTTTTCATCATAAATCTTGTCCACTTTTTGGATTTCAAGAAAATGGTTTCCTGAGCCCAAAGTGCCGACTTGCCGCAGTCCCCTATTTTTTGCTCTTGTTGAAACCTTGTCTGGATTAGCATTCTTCATGCATCCTTGTTCCTCATGATGTTCAATATCTTCAGACCAGCCTAATCCATGGTCGACAGCCCATTGAACACCCTCCATAACCAGTCTTTCCAACTCATGTGTTGTGACTCCGAAGTCTTTTCGTCGGCTTCCAAGTCCGCATGGAACATTGTTGAAGATTGTGCTTGTTAATTCCGCGAGTTTCGGTCTTATATCTCGCGCTGAAAGATTTGTTGTTAACAGGCGGACTCCACAGTTTATGTCATAACCCACTCCACCGGGACTGATAACACCTTCATCAAAGTCTGTGGCTGCCACACCCCCTATTGGAAAACCATAGCCTTCATGACCGTCAGGTAACGTTATAGCATACTTGTAAATGCCTGGCAAATGAGATACATTTACACATTGTTCAAGGGTTCTATCCGTTTGTATCTTTTCCAACAAAGCCTTATTTGCATACACTCTACCGGGAACCCGCATGCCGGGCTTATGTTTTGGAATGCGCCAAGTATAATCATCTATTTTTTCAAGTGGAATCCTGTTTCCACTCATTTTTCTCACCTATCTCATAGAACATGCCGCGTTCGATATAAACAATTTTGGCGTCTACACCAAAACAAACGAGAATCCGCCTAGAGAAGTCATCCTAAAGCATTTCCAAACTTTTCCACATATCTCATAACGCCTTCTACACTCTGATTCAGAACAGTCTCCCCAAGAATAGGATGATTCCTAATGTGTCCCACAGCCTTTCGGAAAGCCGCATCACTCTCCAGTAATCTTCCACATACCGCTTCCACGCTCTCACTCTCATCTACCCCATGTTTTGCAACATCAACCCAGAGTTTAAGCTGTTTTATATAAGCTTGAAGTTTTTCTACAGCATTACATGCTTCGCCAAAGTGACTATAATACAGAAATCTAGGTTTCAAGTTGATCAGCTTTTCCAGAGATGCTAAGGCGATGTCTAGACGGAAAGGTGGAGGAGTTGTCGGCACAACCACATCAGCTTTATTCAGGTATATGCCTGCAGCGTCCCCTGTAAAAACTCCTTGGCTTAATGTTTCGTAATAGCTTAAGTGATGTGAAGCATGACCAAGGGTTTCCACAATCTTCAGTTTAACGTTATTTCCAATATCAAGAACCATGTTATCCGTTGCGGCGATAATCCTTTCTTCTGGAACGGGCTCAGGTTTGCCATACGTCTCAGCTATGTTTCCAAGAACTTTTTTTGCTTGAATCCAGAGTTTTTCCGGGTTTGCTGTATGTGGCGCTCCTCTGCGGTGAACGATTAGCTTAGCTTTCGGCAGATGCTTCAATAATGTTCCAGCGGCTCCACCATGGTCCAGATGAATATGTGTAACAGCAACATAGGTCACCTCGTTTGGCTTAACGTCTAGTTCCTTCAGGCTGGACAGCAAGTTGTGTACTGTTGATGCAGGACCTGTTTCAATTATAGCCGTGTTCTTTCCTCTCAGAACGTAGCTAGCTATTGAATTCTTAATTCCATCAAGTTTAAGGTCAATTAGATGGATGTGGTCGTCAATTCTTGTAATGTCCATTCTTTGTGTCGCCTTGCGTGTGAGTGAAATGTTAAAGTCGTTGTTAGCTGTTTTAAACATTTTCATCGCTAAGGATTTTAGGCAGGGTAGAAGCTAGCGCGAAAAATATTTGGTTGTCTCCTTTTTTTCTCGTCGGTTTGGCTTTGTCTTATTTGTAGAGTAAGAAGATGGCTTAGAAAACCATAAAAACGAGATGGCTTTTTATCTGTTTATTCTAGGTGTTGTTCATGTCGTTTGATAAAAAATATGCTTTTGATTGGATTGAGGATAATAAGAAACTGATTATTGAAATAAGTGATAAAGTGTGGGAGTTCGCTGAGCTAGGCTTAGTTGAGTTCAAGTCTTCTGCGTTAATAGCGGACGAGTTGGAGAGGCATGGTTTCAAGGTGGAACGTGGAGTCGCGGGAATGCCTACAGCTTTCGTAGCCACTTGGGGTGAAGGAAAACCAGTTATTGGAATAATGGGCGAATACGATGCGTTACCAGGACTGTCGCAGAAAAAGGTTCCGTGGAAAGAAACGTTAGACCTAGGAAAACCTGGACACGGATGCGGACACAACGTTCATGGAGTAAGCGGCATGGCAGCGGCAATAGCGTTAAAAAAAACCATGAAAAAACAGAGCAGGAAAGGCACTGTTAAATTCTTCGGATGCCCAGCTGAAGAGAATTTCTCCGGCAAAGTGTACATGGTTAGAGAGGGATACTTC
>DAOVQA010000086.1:0-5179 GCA_030628925.1 Candidatus Bathyarchaeota archaeon
GGGGCGAAAGCGAAGTAAGTCCAGAAGGCGAAGAAGATGAAGCCAGCCAACAGCCTACACTACACCATCAACTACGCTCTGCTGCTAAGGTTTCTAAAGGAAGCTCTGGTTGCATTTACCTTTAACATTGGTGGAATATTCACAGGCTTTATAGTTGCTTCTCAACTTAATGTTTTTCAGCTTTCTCCATGGGCTATTGCAGTATATCCTGCCATATTAACTGCGAGAGGTATGATAAGCGGTTTATTCAGTGGACGGTTAAGCACGGCTCTGCATATAGGCACAATTTTTCCCACACTTCGTGGAAACACAAAAAGCTTCTACATGCTTTAGCGCGCGCGCTACTGTGGCTGCGGATTCTCAGCTTGTAAATAAAACCTTGCGTGGGGCTCATATTCCAGAAGAAACTGGCATGTGGGTTCTCGCTATTAGAAGAGGAAATAAATTTGTACGACCGAAACCTAACTCAAAAATTGAGGCGGGAGATGTTCTAATAGCCTCTGGCTACGCTGAGGGAGAAGAAGATCTTAAGAAATTGGTATCCCCGTGATTTTCTTTGTGATTCAAGTTTAGTTTGGATATTTATTTCAGGGTCATTAATACTATAAACTAGGAATTCAATAGTGTCTCAAAGAATGTTTACTTGTGAAAAAGATGAAGACAAAAATGAAGAACCAGAGCTTTACATGTTCAAATCTAGGATGTGGAAGGGTTTTTGTTGACCCAATAATTGTTCAAGATTTAGGCTTGAAGAACGGTTCTTCGTACCAAGCATGTCCTTACTGCTTAACCGAAATAATTACAGAAAAACCGTTTGAGGTTAAGGACATAGAGTCTGCACAGAAAAAAAAGGAAACTAAGATTAAAGAAGCAAAAGAACGCATTCACAAGATGAAATCAGTTCAACAGCCTTTTCTGGAGGAACATAAATGTCCGCACCATTTCGGATATTTGAGTGAACGTTCAAGAAAGGAAGCGATTTCTGAAGGATGCATGATTTGTGAAAGAATTGTGCAATGTATGCTTAAGAAAGTAACTGGTTAAGTTGGTAACCGATGATACGCACACGCCCTTTTAAATCTGTAATATTTTCCATAGGAAACGGGTAGGAGACAGCATATTTGTCAACTGCTTTTCAGAAAAAAACCCATGGCGCCATTACGTCTGCGTCTCTTAAAGCAAGAAAGCTAAACGCTGAGACAGTGACAACTATTGCAACAAGCTTCCTTAAGAGAATTGGGCATAAGAGCAGTATAAAACCTAAAAGGGTTTCGCTGGAAGAGGGTGTCTACACAGTTGAAATTGATGTGAAAAAACTCATGGCAATTGTTCGAGTTAATGCTGAAACCCATGAAATTAGAGAGTATGAAATACAGTCAAAGGGTGAAGAAGCATCTTTTGTCTCCATTTCACCAAAAACAGTGGCGGTGATCTTCGGGGTTTCGGCAGCTGTTTACGTTGTGTTGTACTTTGCGTTTCCAATGTTTGGTTTATGAAGTTATCAGCGTTCATAATTTCAAATTCATAAACGCTAAATAAATTTCAAGGCATAACCCTGTTTCGTGAGGGTGTGAGATTATTTGAAACTTGCTATCGGAGCCTTAATGCTTACTTTTATCACAGCTGTCACCGCAGGTTTTTTAGTCTATCAATTTATGTTCAGTGTTACAGAAAAAATGAAAACTGCTTTTCCCACTCACGCTCTGCAATTGGAATCCGCGGACATCAATAATACTTGCATCACTATTTCTGTTAGGAATTATGCCTCAGTAAACGTTCAAATCACAGAGGCTTACGTAAACGGTGAGAAACATGCCTTGATAGAAAACACAGTTATTTCACCAGGCAGTACAGGGACTATACATTTGAATGGGGCTTATGTAGAAGGTGAACTCTACACCTTAAAGGTTACTCCGTCCTTAGGTTCCCCACTTATTTTTTGGGTAAAATATGATTAAAAACGTAGAATTAAGGTGAAACAAAGTTTGGAAACTGATGTTACTTTTCGGTCTTCTTTTTCGGCTTTTTCTCTTCTTCAGGTTCCTCTTTAATATCACTTGTGATTTCTTCTATTGGTTTTGGCGGTGGTGTTGTAGCCATTGTCCAACCTATCCACATTCCTATGCCCATTACAGCGATGAACGCCACGAAAACAGGAACTGCAATGACCCACAGCCGAACATCTGACCAGGTTGCTTCGCTTGGCCATGTTGCTTGCACCCCTAATACTTCAAGCCATTGTGGGTAGAAGAGCGTTACAACATATAGTAAAGCAATCACAGCGCATACTATACATATTATTCCACCTATTCCTTGATCTTTACTTACCATATATCCCTCACCATATGTAACCCATGTTTACTCCCTTACACCTTTTAAAGTTTACCGTGGTTTTCGACTGCCATTAGATGGTTCCCATTTCCCAAGTTGACAGATACTTTTTCTGTTCATCCGTCAACTCGTCTATTTCTATCTTCATTGCTTCAAGCTTTAATTTCGCCACTGTTTCATCTATTTCTTTTGGCACTGGATAAACCTTCAGCGACATCTTCTCGTTTTTAACTATGTATTCTACGCTAAGGGCTTGATTTGCAAAGGACATGTCCATAACTTCTGAAGGATGGCCTTCCGCTGCCGCCAGGTTCACCAATCTGCCCTCTGCCAGAACGTATAGTTTTCTTTCATCTGCAAAGGTGTACTCGTCTAGATTTTGTCTTATATTTCTCTTGGACACAGCGAGTTCTTCCAAGTCTTTTATGCTTATTTCCACGTTGAAATGGCCACTGTTAGCAAGGATCGCTCCATTCTTCATTTTCTGCATGTGTTCTTTTCTTATGACATTTATGTCCCCTGTCGATGTTACAAAGATGTCGCCTATTTCTGCTGCCTCTGTCATTGGTATCACATGGAATCCGTTCATTGCTGCTTCAAGCGCCCGAAGAGGGTTTACCTCTGTGACTGTAACGTTGGCTCCCATTCCTTTCGCTCTCATAGCTATACCTCTTCCACACCATCCATAACCGGAAACCACAAGGTTCTTGCCCGCTAAAAGTATGTTTGTGGCTCTCAGTATGCCGTCTATTGTGCTTTGTCCTGTTCCGTAGCGGTTGTCAAACAAGTATTTCGTGTAAGCATCATTTACGGCTATTATCGGATATTTGAGTGTTCCAGTTTTTTCCATGGCACGTAGGCGCAAGACGCCGGTTGTTGTTTCTTCTGTTCCACCTTTAACATTTGATAAAGCATCTGTTCTTTTGCTGTGGATTATGCTAACAAGATCTGCGCCGTCGTCTAAGGTTATTTTGGGCTTATGATCTACCACTTTATCAACGCACCAGTAGTATTCCTCTGTTGTTTGCCTTCGCTGTGCATAGACGTGAACGCCTTTTTGTGCTAGAGCTGCTGCCACATCATCTTGTGTGGAGAGTGGGTTGGAACCACATAATGCAACTTCCGCTCCGCCAGCGAGGAGTGTTTTGACGAGAACTGCTGTTTCTTTTGTTACGTGTAAACATGCACCTAAGATTATGTTTTCAAAGGGTTTTTCTTTGCTGAATCTTTTCTTAATCTGATTTAGAACTGGCATATGTTTTGATGCCCATTCTATTTGAAGAAAACCTTTAGAAGCTAAACTCTCGTCTTTAACTTTGTAACTTCCCATCTTATTTTCCTTCCTTTATGCAGTTCGTGATCTTAACTATTTAATGTTACGTGCCAGTCGATCTGCAAGACTGTTTTTTGCTTTTTCAGCCGATTCCATAACTTTTTCAGCTTTTAATGTTGTCAGCCGTCTGTTTTCCATAATAATCTTACCGTTTATTATCACCATGTTGACGTCAGCTGATTCTGCTGCGTAAACCAGATGGCTGATTTCGTTATACAATGGGCAAAGGTGCGGCTTATTGAAATCGAGGATTGCCAAATCCGCCTTTTTGCCAATCTCTATCGAGCCTATTTCCTTTTCCCATGACAATGCCTTTGCCCCTTCTATGGTTGCCATTTCCAAAACTTGTCTTGCAGGTGTTAGTGTCGGATTTCTGTTCACTCCTTTATGCAAGATGGCGGTTGTTTTCATAACTTCAAACATGTCCGCAGTGTTGTTTGAGCATGGACTGTCTGTGCCCAGTGAAACTGTCACGCCTTTTTTGATCATTTCTGTTACTGGACTTGTGCCTGAGGCGAGTTTAAGATTTGAAATCGGGTTGTGTGAAACTTTTACATTTCTTTGTTTCATTATTGTTATATCTCTGTTTGTTAACGCAACACAGTGTGCTGCAACTAGATGTTTATCCAGAACTCCAAGCGAATCTAAGTATTCCATCACTCCGGCTTTCAGTTTTATGTTAAAGGCATTTCGGATTTTTTCTGCTTCGTCAGCGGTCTCTGCAACATGTATGTGACATATTATCGGGGATTTTTCTGATCCGTATTTCCAGTGTAGTTCTTCTCTGATTTCTTTTAGTTCTTTCATGTATTCTGGATCAACAGTGTATGGTGAATGAGGGTCTACACTGATGCGGATTAGTCCGCTAGCTTTGTTATGCCAACTCCTAGCTAAGTCTTCCAATGCTTTCTTATCTTCATTTTTCCTACGCGAGAAGCATACATGTCCTACTACCCCTCTCAAGCCGGCTTCTGCGAATGCCTTTGCTTCGTTTTCTGCTGGTGTGTAATAGTACATAGTGTTGACTGTTGTTGTTCCCCCCATTATGGATTCTATGGCTGTTAGTAAGGCTCCGACGTAAATGTCATGTGAAGTCATATGGTTTTCTATCGGCCATATCCGTTTTTCCAGCCACTCTTTTAATGGTAAGTCATCTGCATATCCTCTCAGCAGGCTCATTGCTGCGTGCTGATGCGTGTTTATGAGGCCTGGTATGACCACTTTGCCTTTCGCATCTACTTTTTCGTATCCCCTTCCATATTTTCTTTTTAGTTCGCAGGTTTTTCCAACATCGATTATGTTTTGGTCTTCTATTGCGATGGCTCCTTGGCGAACTACTTTTTGGTTGTGCATTGTGATTATTGTTCCGTCTTGGATGAGAAGATTCATTTTTCTCCACTTTTCTTTTTGTCATAATGATTGATAGAACAAAGTTGCACATTCTGCTGGAAATTCGTGGTGCAATGCATCTTTTAAGTTCCCTATTCTTTTCGAGATAATGCAATGATGTAACAA
>DAOVQA010000109.1:0-4412 GCA_030628925.1 Candidatus Bathyarchaeota archaeon
TCTGATACTTCTTTCAAATAGCACTTTACCTTTTCTTTCAACATTGGAAATTCTTTTAGCATTGCCTTCATGACTAGCCAGCGAATTTCATCACTTTTTAGATCGGTACCCACGTTTGAAACGCCCATATATTATGTAGCAATATACCATATAAGCTTTTATTTCCAAAACGGAATATTATCGCGCTCTCGCTCTCTAAGCAGAGTACAATAACCTGACGAGTCTTCCATAATAGCAACTCCTCAGGATTCTTAAAGACTTTTTTGGATTGCACATTTATGCATTCTTGAGAGCGACCGCATATTTGCCATTTACGTAGAATCTAGGCTTCTCTGCCTGGAATATTGTCTCTGCGGAAATACATGCTTTATTCTGAAATGACCTCCTCACTATTGGAGAAAAGGGAGGGCTTACCGGATTCAATAGTTGTAGGAAAGATTCGCCTATGAAGTCTAGGTTGCAGAAATATTCTAAAATCGCTTACTTGACGTTTTGTATACCCTTCATGCTAGCTTATGTTTCTTGGATGTATTTTCCCGTATTTGCCCAATGGCTCACAGATAATATGTTCAATTACGAAACTTTGCCTCCCCAATACGCGAGTTGGCTGTGGTACTCGACTATTCACTTCTTCTACACTTGGTATACTTTTCTAGCAATTGGCGTTGCCGGGATCTGGGCTATTGCCGCTACCTTCGCTAAGAAAAAGCAAAAAGAGCATAGAAAACAGCATTATCCTATGGTTTCTTTTGTCGTTCCAGCATATAACGAGGAAAAAAACGTTCCCCGTTGCATAAAAAGCATCTTCAGATGCGCAGACAAATATGATGGACCATGCGAAATCATTATTATTGATGACGGTAGCCACGATTTTACTTACGAGATTGCTTGGGCAACACTAGAGCTTGAGCGAAGAATAAACCCGAAAGTTCGCGGTAAAGTGGTTAGGCATTCCACGAACCTAGGTAAAATTGAAGCTGTTAAGACCGGCGTAAACAGGGCATTAGGCAGTGTCATAGCGGTTGTTGATGCCGATTCAAAGTGGATGCCAGATACGCTTTTGAGGCTTGTTGACTACATGCTTCTGAATGGAAAGAAGGCTGTTACTGGTTATGTTCATCCTTCAGATGGGAATGCCGAGCTTAATCCATATGTAGTTTTGCAGCAGCTGGAGTATAGTCAGGGATTAGGTATATCTCGTTGTGCTCAGGCATTGGGAAATAATGTTTTGGTTGTTTCTGGAGCTATTGGATTGTATGATGCTGAGGTTCTACGTGAAATCTTGAACGAGAAGGGTATCCATTCAGTTGCTGAGGATTTGGAGATTACTTTAGAGATGCATAAAAGAGATGCAGGTGTGGGATACGTTAATGTTGCTAGTAGCTTGACAATTGCTCCCCTTTCTTTTGATGTTCTCTGGAGCCAACGCTTAAGATGGTTTATTGGTTGGCTTCATAACACGTTGAATATTCATAAGGATTTGCTTCTGAAAAGATCTTGGTTGACTTTTCTTCTATGGTACTGCTACATTTTCGAGTATTTTGGAGCTTTCATTGATTTGACTGCTTTATGTGCTTTCCCATTTATTTTCTGGTTTGCACCAGACCGCATCCTCTTTATTCTTAACCTGCTAGTTTTCGTCCCCTACGGCTTTCTAATAGGCGTTGTAAATCAGTCTATAGCTTTGAAATACGCTTACAATAAGCATAATTACAGGTCTTTGCTTTTTTACACGCCCTTTTACCCAATTTTAAGATTGATTAACATACTGGCGCGCCTAACCAGTTCGGTCAAGTATTTTTTTGGCGACCATGGAAACTGGAATAGCAAACTGAAAAGCCAAAGCTAAGCATAGACGCTTTTAATTGTATATTACAAAACCGTTTTTATGTTAGGTTCAAAGTATAGATTTGAGGTGTAAAGATGCAGGTTAAGGCAGTTCTCTTTGATTTGTTCAATACTTTGGTTTTGCTTGAAAGTGACGAGGTTTTCTATCCACCTTCCCTTGGAAGGTTGCACGCATTTTTAGTTAGAAAGGAAGTTAGCATTCCTTTTGAAGACTTTACACGTGTCTACTTCGAGGTCAGAAGTGAACTTTACGCTGAAACTGAGAAGAGCTTGGAAGAACCACATTTTAATGTTCGTGTCTCCCGAGTTCTACAGCGGTTTGGATATGATTTTGATGCTGCAAGCGCCATTGTTGTAGGAGCTACCATGGCTTTTGCTGAGGAGTTTGAGCGCTACGTGCATTTGGACAATGACGCTTTAGATGTTTTAGGCAAACTGCGAGAAAAATACAGGTTAGGACTTGTTTCAAATTTTCCTATTCCAGAGTGCGCCCTAGAGCTACTGCACAAATTCGGTTTGAAAAAGTTTTTTGATGTTACATTAGTTTCTGGAGCCATCAATAAGCGGAAACCTAGTCCTGAGATTTTTGAGAGAGCATTAAAAGCTCTAGGTGTGAATGCTTCAGACGCCGTTTTTGTCGGCGACATGCTTGATCTGGATGTCAAAGGCTCCAAAAACGTTGGGATGAAAGCTGTGCTCATTAAAAGGAGATCATCAGGAAAAATCTTGAATGCAACGCCAGATATAGTTGTTAATAGTTTAAGGGAGCTATTGCATGTGTTTGAAAACTGTTGACGAAACAGTAAGGTGTATTACAGCTTAGAATGGAGATGTCTCCCGCAAACCCCCATATTTTAGTTCATCGCAATACATAGAGAGATATTTGTCATAATTAGAAAGTGCGCGCTAGTGCGAGTTCGGGAAAGATGAGAATTGTGTCTGATATGATTTAAACTCTGTTTGGGATTGTCACAGGGTCTTTTCTAATCTGATATAGAAAAAAACTCTATACCATCTTAAATACGACTATGCAGTAAAACCTATTCTAATGCATACAGGAAGTTGAAGAATGAAGTTACATAAAATGGCACTGGTTTTTCTGGCGTTCTTGAGTTTCTTAGCGATTTCTATACAAACCGTTAATGCGGTTATACATTCGGAATTCGATCCACCCACCTTTACAGCAAGCGCGCAACCAGGACAATCAATAAGCGAAAGCCTATCAATTGAATTATGGCCCGCCCTCCCCGCAACCGGAACCTTTTACAATTTGTGGTTGGAGGCAGAAAGCGGATATGAGGCTTGGCTGGCTTCCGTTAACCCAACAGAATACACTGACCCTTGGTATGGGACTGGCGATACCTACACGTTCGACGTGACGATAACGGTTCCTCCAGGCACTCCTCCAGGAACTTACTCCTTCCATTTACGTGCAATGCATGACAATTACCCACCAAGTACAACTAGTTTTTCCACTGGAAGTCAACTAATAACGGTCACAGTGCTGCCGCCACACATCATTCCAGAAATTCCTTGGGGCACAATTGTGGCTTCCGCAGCAATGACCATTGCACTTTTCGGTTACCTTGCCATCCCAAAATTCCGCAAAAAATAAATGAGCATAAACCCATAACGCCCCTCTTTTTTTGCAAAACATCTGTTCATTTCCAATCAGTCTATGGATATCTGTCTCCGAATTTTTTTCGGGTTATCTCCCGAACCCCTTTTTTCATGCATCATATAGGTGTGTCTACTTGTTTTCGAATCTTTTTTGGAAAGTTGGGTTTCAAGAATGGTTTACAAAACGGTTGATTTGAAGGATGGGTGAACGTGATCATTACATTCATTTTTATTCTTATAGTAACTTCAATCTACGTGTTGCAAACGCTGAGTCACAGGAACAGTGAAAACATACTAAAGTACACGCAGCTTGTCCATTTCAAAAAGGATGAATACGTTTCAAGGGTTGTGAAGAACACTGAGGAAGCAAGGCATCTTTTAACAGCCGGATTTAAGTATGTACGTACGGCGCTTCAAGAGATAATGTTGTTTAGGAAAAGAAAATAAATGAGCACCTGCAAAGTGTCTTTAATCCAGTCTCAGCGGCCGTAGTCTAGTCTGGTTTAGGACATCAGCCTGCCACGTTGACGACCCGGGTTCAAATCCCGGCGGCCGCACCTAATTCTGGAAGAAAAACCGAATGATATCAGTGAAGTTCTCGAGTGCCGTGCATGCGTTGAATGTGATGTAGTTCTGTGTTAACGCCAAGTTTTTATGTTTAGCCTTTTTACTTAGTGTAAATGTCTGGTAGAGAATTTTTTGTTGCTCGTTATGAAGAATTAGGCTGGAAATACAGGGATGTTAAGCCGAGACAAGCTATCAGAGTAAACTCTATAAACACTATGAAAACAGATGTTGCAAGAAGATTAGTGTCATTAGGGGTAAAGCTTGAAAAGATTCCGTTCCTGGAGAAGGGTTACTGGATATGTAAATCAGAATTTTCTGTTGGAGCTACCTCAGAATATCTTCTAGGCTTGTACTCGATCCAAGAGGCGGCTGCTCAA
>DAOVQA010000008.1:0-15207 GCA_030628925.1 Candidatus Bathyarchaeota archaeon
CTGCCAATGTTTTTCCCGCTTTAACTTTGGCCGTCTGTATCCTGTTCGGTGGATTTATGGGTTTGCTTGATGATTGGATGGATTTGCGATGGCGTTACAAAACATTTTTCCCTATCCTTGTGGCTTTGCCGCTTGTTGCTTTTCGAGAGGGTGATCCTAGCATGGCAACTTATGTTTTTGGAAAAGTGGATTTCGGCATTTATTTCTACATTTTTATTATTCCAGCAGTTCTTGCTGTAGTGACTAATACTGTGAATCAGTTGGGTGGGTTGAATGGTCTTGAAACTGTCTGTCCATCCATTGTGCTTTTCGGTCTTCTATTAGGTTCTGCGTCTGATTTTCAAGTGTTGCTTTACGTCCCTCTTCTCATCTATGTTGTTTTGGCGTACTTTAATTTTCGCGGGAAGATTTTTGTAGGTAACACGGGTTCTTTTGCCATTGGAATAACTTTGGCTTCTTACGCTGTTATTGCGAACATCGAGCAGATCCTTGTGATTTCCATTTTGCCATACATTATCAACTCTGCATTGATTTTGCTGAATTATTTCTTTTTCAGAACTAGAGCATGCGTCTCCTTTGACGGAGAAAAGCTGTCCTCAGATCATAGGAGAAGTCTGATTACACTTTTTACTAATCAACGTCCCTTGAGTGAACGCCGCGTAGTTGTATTGATTTCGCTCATGGTGGCTGCTTCAACTTCTGCTGCCTTATTGGTTCAATGGTTATTGTTGTAGCAGTTTTTCTACACTGTGTTGTGCGTGTCATCTTGTTACACACAAAAGGCAAAAATCGGTTGAAAGACAAGGCTTAATATGGAGGTTGCTTCAGAACTAGTTTCCATGTGCAATTAGTTAATGTGAGGAATTAATTATTTGTCCAACGTTGAATATTCCAAACGTTTCGGTTGCGATAGACATAATTAGTGCAGCTGGTGTCAGATTAGGCGCTAGAGGTAGTACTGGAGCTGTCAGTTTCGACGTAAAGGCAAAGTTGGAGGAGAAAGAGCGCAGGAGCCAGATGGTTGTTGTGAATTTCAGCCTGTTTCTAACAACCAAACCGAGTGTTGTGAAATTTGAAGTTGATGGCACTGCAACTCTGACTGGTAAAGATGAAGAAATAAACAAGATGTTAGAAGTTGATCCCGACATAAAGGTGCCATACGTTTTCCAGAAGGTTTATCAAAACGCGTTTGAAGCCATGTATCTATTGTCAACAATTTTGAAGACGCCTTCACCTCCACATAATTTATTTCCGCGCTCTCAAAGAGAAAGATTGGCTACAGAAGACATTGATGTAGAATCAACGGTTGGGAGGGCAATGATGGAAGAAAATGTTGAACAAAGACCCGTCGAATCATCAAGCGTGGAAAATAAGAAGCCCGCAACAGAAGATCATGAAACAGTCATAGCAGATGTTGATGCGGAGTCAGGGGTTAGCGAAACACGATCAGGAGAGGGTGTTGAAGAAAGAGCTGGAGGGTTGACAAGGACGGAAAGTTGAAGTCTCTACAGCAACGCTTATAACATGAAATCTGTGTGATAGGTTTTCGTTGGCGGGTGAGTGGACCTCCACCCGTTCCGCCGTATAAATCCCGGTGTAGGAGGTGAAAAATTGAAACATGACAGCAGAGACATAGTTTTGACAGCGATTTTCGCCGCTTTGTATGCAGTTCTATTGTTTTTCTTGTACAATTTGAGCTTTGGATTAGTTCAGGTGAGAATTGCCGATGCGTTGATTCCACTGTCTGCAATTTTCGGATGGCCTGCCGTTGTGGGAGTGACTCTAGGTTGTTTGATTGGAAACGTTATTAGTCCAATGCCAAGCGTTATTGTTGACATGAGCGTAGGTGCATTAGCGAATTTTGCTGCTAGTTTTCTAGCATGGAAGATAACTGTTCAGAAACGTGATAGCATGATAAGCGAATTTCTTGGGTGTACAACAGCAACTGTTGTGATAACTTTCATTGTTGGAACATATTTGGCGGTACTAACAGGGATGGAGCTGTGGATATGGTGGCTGAGTATCTTCACTGGATCCTTGATTAGCATCAATCTTGTAGGTTATTCAACCTTGCAGCTCATGAAAAAAGCAGGGTTGAAAGTTGGTTACATGAATCGTTCCAGTTTGGTTAATCCTATTATTTCGTCGAAGTCTAAACTCAATGCATCTAACACTTGATCAAATGTTGAATGCAGGTAGGCTATGTACTTGTCAACATCAATTTCGCTTTTTATTGCCAGTTCAACTGGCTTGACATGCGGTTCTTTAATTACTTTGACGAAGCTTATTCGGTCGCCTGCTTTCACTTCCATTCCTCTCTTTTGCAGGATTCTTGCTGCCTTAACATGTTGCGGTGTTGTTTTTGTGTAGTGTTCTGGTGCATCGCCTAAAACTACGTTGAATGCTAATTCGTTTAGGTTTTCCCATTCTCTTTTCTTCAACTGTATATAGTGGGTATGGACGATTTCGCAGATGTCTTTTTTTGCTTTTTCGAAATCTGCTGGTGTTTTTACTTGAGCTAGGCGTTCTTTCATTGTGTTGAAGGCGTTTTTGATGAATAACGGTATGTGCCTTTTTTTACCTGTTAATCCTTTAACGTCAACGCTGCCGTCTTCTAGAACTCCGAGGTAATTCTTCTTGCGTGAACTGAAAACTGCATATCTGTAAACCTTCTCAACATCCAAGCTCATTTTCAGTTCACGCTCAGTCCACCGTGCAAGTTCTTCAATCTGATCTTTTGCAGGGTTCTTTAGGAAAACGCTGTCGGTGTCCCCATATAGTACTTGGACGTTGAGCTCTTTCGTCTTGTTAATTATTCGGGTTATTGAGTGTCTTCCAATGGCTGCTGTTGCTTCGGCAACTGGTGGACAGTAGAGGTCGAATGATTCTGCCCCGAAAACTCCGTAGCTTGCGTTTAAAATGACTTTGAGGGCTCCTTGAATGATTTTATACCACCTTCTTGTTTCTGGTGGTGAAGTCTTGTCTTTTGATTTTAGTTTGTACCATCTTACTCGTAAGTCTCTAAGTGAACCAATTAGTAGGCTTTCTAATGCTCTTTTTCTTGTGCAGACCCAATGAGGTGTGTTTGGAATAACATTATTGTGGCATTCTGCATGCAAACAACGTATGGATTCATAGCCGAGGTTCCACACTTTTGTTATAGATGGATATAGACTTGGAAAGTCCATAACCGCAACGTTAAAGTGAATGCCTCGAACGGGTTCAACAACAATTGCGCCTTTGTATTTCTTGCCTTTAATAGTGGCCTCTGTGGCTGTCTTGCCTTTTGCGCCTAGGATGTCTGCTGCGTTTGGAATAAGCATGTTTTTTCTGCGGTGTTCACGATGCATGAAATTTCTTATCCATCGTGATACGCCTTGGCGGCTCACGTCTTCCATGGGCATACTGCTTATCTTAGCCAGAACCAGAATGAGCTTCATAACTAATTCGTCTTCAAAGCTTGTGAGTTTAAAAGTGATTTCAGCATCCATAAAACAGTATTTGGCGATTTCAGTGTAGTTCAGCTCGCCTATATTTTTTTCCAGTTTGATTTTTTCCATTTCGATTAAGGCTTTACCAACATCATTAAGCCTAACATCCCGATAACGGTTACTGAAGGCGTAGATTTGTATGGAACGGTTGAAAAAAAACTTGTATAAATCAATGTGCACACCATACTTCAGCAAGCAAACACGTCTACCAACCATTATCGGAATTTCACCTGTTCTGAACCCGAAGCTTTGTGCCCTGTGAGTCAAATAGCGCAGGTCAAAATCGTCACCATTAAACGTGATTACAAAGGGATAATCCCATAAAGCATCAAAAACAGCTTTTATAAGCTTCTTTTCAGAGTCAAAATATTCAAGGTTTACGTCGGCTGGAAGATGCTCAGTTCCTTCTTGAACATTCTGTCTTTTTAGAAGTAGAACTCTCTTTTGGCCGTCAGAGCCATAGAGCGATACGCAAACAACGGGATAAGCAGCTTCACGTGGATCAGGCATCCTTGTTGGAATTGCTGAGTGAACCTCTATATCTAATGCTACGCGGCGGAACTTTGGTGCTGGATATTCCAAAAGCCTCGCCCACTGCTCAATGTATTTTTGTTCTTCAGAGGTGGCATCTTTGAAAATCCCACGAATGTGCTTGATCATTTCTTCAGCTTTTTCCAAAGATTTCGGGACAAGATCGCCATTTTTAACCTCATAGATCATTCCAGGCCAAAGATTTCTATCATAAATGTATGATTGATAATACTTTATCCTTGCTTCCCAAACTTTGATTTTCTCTAGAGCAATAGGTGTTCCTGACACTTTCGGAAATTCTTCCGGTATTATATCCCTTATACATCCTGTTGGGCGACCGCCAATGGCTAGCGGGTCTTTCACCACAACTTTTGTCACTTTCACTTTCTTGTCTAATAGTGGATCATGCTTTTCCACTATTTCCAAGTGATCAAAACTTGGATGCTGCACTAAACGGTTGATTTTTTCAAGTTCATATGGTGAAAGATTAGTTAGGCAGTATGGTTTATGTCCCGTGTTGTCATACCAAAAATAGATTCGACCTGAATTTGGTTCATAAAGCTTGATTAACGCTTTTCTAGTTTTTCCGTCATATGTGGCTGATACGAAGTATGAAGGCGGGAGGTTTTCAAGAACCACTGGCGGAAAAACATGTTGTGTTCTTTCTTTTGTTACGGCTTTAGTGAACGGTAAGGCTCCTACTTCGGCCTCCTCTGTAGATTCAGTCTTTGTATGAGAGAATTCGGTTAAACACTTCTGCGCCATTTTAGCCCTAACCCAGCTTACTCTATAAACATGATAGACTAAAATCTTTGCTGATAGGGAAGTCAACTTTTTTCATTATGCAGAAACTTTGTCGGTTGCATCCGTTTTGCTGTTCTTAATGAGTTCTCAGATTTCGAAGGACAGTGCGTCCCTTATTCCCTGTTTGATGGCCATTATTTTCCTTAGCTTCATTCTGCATTTACCGCATGTGATCCGTGTGTCAATTCCTAGCCTTCAACTTATCTACCTTTGTAGTTGATTGTTGAGTCAACGTCGTCAACTTCCATTCTCATTCCTCGGGCTGGCAATTTTGGGGCGCACGCCATTTATTCCTTCTTTTAAGAAGACAGGCTTTGGGTATCTTGACGTGAAATACAGAGAAAAATACCCTTTAGTTCTTATCTAAGTTATTGCTGTTCTAAAACAGCTTGGTTAAGCGAGTGAACCAGATTTGTTCAAAGAAGCTTGGATGCTTGCGATTGAAACTTTGAGCTGGATGGAAATGCAGAAGCTAAGCGAACGTTTAGCCTTGGCAAGAAGCATTGGACAGTTGAGCATAAACGATTCTAACGCTGTTAAACTTGCTCATAGGCTTGTTGTGGAAACTGTAAGACGGCGAAATTTCATCGATAAATTCATTAACAACGCCTTAAAACCGAATGTGATAAGTCAATTTACTTTTGGGGTTCAAGCTTTTTTGCGGCTCTATGTTTACCAGACAAGAATGGCTGAAAACTGGTCTAGAGTTAACATAGAAGAAGCTGTAAGCATAGCTAGGCTGGTACGCTCCATTCTTGGATGGAAGAATCTTAAAAAAGTTGAGCATGTACTAGGCTTATTACTAACGCAAAATCCGGCGTTGATCATTGAATACGTGAGTGATGAAGAGAGAATAAGCCTCCAAACTTTTCATCCAATATGGTTCGTGAGATACTGCTTCAAACTTTTTGGTAGAAAAGTAACTATAGCTATGTTGGAAGAAAACATGCAAGCATCTCTGACGTACATAAGGCTTAACACTCTTAAGATGGGTGAAAACGAAATTCTGGAAAGACTTGCTGAAAACGAAATAGAAATTGAGAAGGTTGAACAGCTAAAGCATACATACCTAGTTGCTTATGCAAAGCAACCCCTAACCAGCACAAAAAGCTTCTATCAAGGCTTATTCTACATTCAAGACAAGGCAAGCTGTTTCGCAGCTGAAGCTGCAGACCCCAAACCTGGAATGACTCTTTTAGATATTTGTGCTGCACCAGGAGCAAAAACCACATATTTAGCGCAGATAATGCAAAACTGCGGCTTCATTTACTCAGTAGATTATTCAAGACGTAGGATGAATATTTGGAAAAATGGTGTTTCCCGTATGAGTGTGAAAATTGCTGTGCCCGTAATTGCTGATGCGTGTGTTCCATTACCATTGAAAGTGAAAGCGGATGTTGTAGTTTTGGATCCGCCGTGCACGAGCACTGGGGTTTTCAGAAAGCTTCCTTCAGCGAAGTGGAGGATTACTCAAAGCTCTGTGAACAGGATGGCTGAAATTCAATGGAGGCTGATAAAAAACTGTGCAGAGAACGTGAAATCTGGAGGAACCCTGATCTATTCCACATGCAGCATAACCGTTGAAGAAAATGAGAGGATTATTGAACGATTCCTTAAGTGGCATCCAGAATTTTCGCTGGTTGAGATAACACCAAAGCTAGGCTTGTCAGGCTTGAGAGGATTGGGGGAATGTCAAAGACTTTATCCACATATACATCAATGTAATGGTTTCTTTATTGCAAAAATGTTAAGGAAATGATGTCTTCTGAATTACTCACTGATGCTTGTCAACAGAGTTTTTGAGGCTTTCCGTGGTAGTTATGGTTTGTAAGCTATTGCTTGTAAGTGTCCTGCTAATGATAGTGCATCTTTTTTCTCACATAAAGCAAGCTCGAATTGAATTATCTTCTTGAACAAGTCTTCTGAATACTCCTTTTTCATGAACAGTTCCTTCGAGATTCGCAAGGGCATACTAATCCCTTTTCCAATGACCTTTTCAATGTGAAATCCGTTTCTTTCCAACATTGTTCGAAACTCATTTGGAGTCCAAGTGTATATCTTAACTTTTTCTTGTCTATCCACCGCACCATACTTCTTACGAAGGAGAACATCAAGTGCATGATCCACTTTATTTGAGCTGGGTTTATCGGGTAACGAAACCAAAGATTGTACATAACGATTGTGTACAGATATTACCAATCGGCCCTTCCTCTTTAGAACACGCTTCAATTCCATTATAATGATCTCAGGTTCTTCAAAAAGAAAAAGAGTATGTTCACAAAGAATCATGTCAAAGGTTTCGTCTGCATAACCTGTTCTTGCAATATCACCTTTTCTTATGGTGATTTTATGCTGAAGCCTTTCTTCCTTGGCTTTTTTAGCGGCAATTTTCAACATCTCTTCTGAAACATCCATTAAAACCACCTTGCAGCCTTTTCTTGCCATCCGAATTGCCCAGCGACCAGTTCCTCCTCCGGCATCAAGAACTGAAGCATCAGAGTCGGTTGGAACATACGGTTCGATGTATCTCCAAGTGATTACATCAAAGACTTTGAAGTATAGCATATCAAAGATATCATCATAGCTTTCCGATTTCTCATCGTAATATGATTCTATCTCTTCCATTTCGATCACATCTTCCGTGGCTTTCCCAAAAAACATAGAATTTCAGAAATGACTTTTGCTGCTTGAATCGCTGAAACTCCATGGTCAAAGTTTGGGGTAATTTCTACAACATCAAAACCTACTACACGTTTATCACATATTTTGTATAAAATGTCCAGCAAAGTACACGTTTCAAGACCTTCTGGTTCCGGATTCTGCACTGCCGGGACGTACGCTGGATCAAGAACATCCATGTCAACAGATAGGTAAATGTTCTCATATTGCACCAATGTTTCCTTCAGACGCCTAGCAATCTGTTCAGTTCCTTCACTTCTTAGTTGATGTGCCGTGAAAAATTCTATTCCCGCCTTTTTTGCGTATTCTAATTCTTCTTTGCATGCTGCTCTGGTGCCGACTTCAATTATTTTTGCTGGTTTGACTTGTTCGTTTATTCTTCGCATGAAGGTTGTGTGGGAAAGTCTCAGCCCTGAGTACTGTTCGCGTAGGTCAAGATGTGCGTCAAAACTGACTATCGCCGTTTTAGAGGCTTTGTCTCCTAAGGCTTTTAATATGCCTAAGGTGATTGTGTGTTCCCCGCCAATGGACACCGGCTTTTTTCCTGTTTGCAAAATATCTTTTATGACAAGCTTCAGTTTCTCCAATGTTTTCTTTATGTCGGTGGAAACGTGTAAATCGCCCAGATCATGCAGCTGCAAATCTTCTATATCTATGCCTGTACGGAAACTGTAGGTTTCAATGTTCAAGGATGCTGCTCGAATAGCGTTGGGTCCAAATCTTGCTCCAGTTCTGTACGTGCTTGTAACATCGAAGGGAACGCCTAGAATTACGTAGTCTGCCTTATCAAAGGATTTTTGATAACCGCTGAAAACATTAGACTGTGACGCAAAAAGCTCATAATAACTCATTTTGTCATTCCTCCCTTTCCTAGATCGCTTATTTCTACTGGTTTCTCTTCTAAACTTTTCTGTCGTCATTACGTTGGTAAGCTTTCTAATTCAAACAAGTATTGCCCAAATCTCCGGCAATCATGTACTGCGCGTGCTAATAAAGTCCGGAGCGAAGCCTTTTAAACATTAAACTTATTAACGTTACCGCTAATGCATTTAGGTCAAAAGGCGGTTCATGGATGTCGCTCAAATCCAAGCTTAAAAATATGAATGTTGTAACGTTCGCAACTTTTGTCTTTTATGCAACCGTTGGAATAGTGTGTTTTGCTATATTGGCAGTAGTTGATTTCAGCCTCATTCATATAGGCATAATCGGCATATTAAGCTTAATTGCTGCCTATGGTTTGTTCAGGAATAGAGTTTGGGTTTTCTGGGTTGTTATTGCATTGTTCTTCATTGCAACAACATTTTCAGGATATACGCTTTACCGTGCCTTAGGAGAGAATTTACTCCTTGACATAATTGCACTTATATATCTTGTTCTGACATGGATTTTCACTGCATATACCGTGGCAAGAAGAGGGACTTTGGAAGCCTAGATGATTATACGCTGAACGTATTTGTTATATTAAAGGAAGCTTTAGCCTTCAAGTTCCTTGTGGAAGAGCTGACGCATTTTTATTGCATCTACATATGGGAATGGGCTCTCGCTTATTATGACTGGTTTTAGTTTGAACTCAGCTATAACTTGCGCAAGCGTTGTGAAGTCTGGTCCGTACTCTATTTCATTCAATGTATGGTGGCGTTTTTCCCCCTTGTTCGTGAACTCAACCTTTGTGAAGTGGCAATGCATGTTTTTAGTGGCTTCTGTCCCTAATCGCCTTTCGATTTCCTCTACAACTTTGCGGAAATCCTCAACTGTTTTGAAGCATCCTCCACACCTTGCATGCAAATGCGCCCAATCAATTACTGGCTGTGTCTGTTCAACTTCCTCGCATAAGGCTAATATTTCGTCTAGACTTCCAAGCTGGTAGATTTTCCCCATGGTTTCAGGGCCAAGTTTAGTATTCCTAATTCCCAGGTTTCTCATGGTTTCAACAACTTCCTTCAAAGCTTCCATGCAATCTTTGAAAGCTTCTTTTGGCTGTCTTTTGCTGTAGAACCCTGGGTGAAAAACCACAATGTGAGCCTTCATCCATTCAGCCGCTGTTGCGCAAGCGATTAAACGATTTTTGCTGGCCTCAACTGTTTCTCTTTTCCCACAGAAGTTCATGAAATAGGAACCATGAAGACTTAGCCAAACATCGTGTTCATCAGCCTTTAAGCCAAGCTCCTCTGCTTTTTCCCTTTTGATCTGCGGCTTCGCACCCCAACGTACAGCTTGATACTCAAAAGCGTCAAGTTCTACATTCCTTAAAAGTCTGGGGACATCGGCCAATTCTGCCTTCATATCCCTAAAGGCTAGGGGAACTCCAGCTGGCCCAAATCTTGGGCGATTAGCCATTCTGGAAGCCTCTCAATGTCTCCTGCTTCTCTTATGTCGATAACTTTTTCGTTGGTATTGTCCGTAAAAAAGCATCGTCAAGGCAGAGACCCACATAGCGACGTTTTGAAAAACCAAGTATTTTTCAACGTCATCTAACTTAACCAATGGCTTCATTAAGCCTCCAAGATTTTGGGCAAGGTCTTTGAAACGTGGTGCGACAGACAGTAAAGCATTGTTTACGGCTGAGCAAACCCAGCCGATGGGAAGCAAAACATCTGTAATGCCCTTTCCAAAGTTGTTTGTAGCTGTTACAAAGCCTAGAAAGACAGGGTTATTTTGATAGACGTTTGACACTGTCCAATAGATTAGCTGTGGGTACGTGAGGAGGGACATGAGAAGGGTTAATGTAACGAAAACTAGTAGCACCACTGAGGCACTTTTGATTGTTGCTCTTGCAAAAGACATTTTCTCCCAGAGATACGAGATGCCCCCACTGCTCAACAACTTGGACTTTACTTTTCCAAAGAAGCCACTTATTCTTGCAGTCTGCCTTTTCATTTCTTTGATCCTCCGTTCGTTCTTTTGTTTGGCGAGTGGCTTGACTTTTCGTGTCCATTTTTGTGGTGGTATTGCTGCCACATGACTTGCCAAATACGTCCAGCTGAACATGAGCGCAATTATTACAGCAATTGGAACCATGTGAAAGATTGGACTAATTGCTATTGTAATAATCCAATCAGCACCCGGAAATGGAAAACTCCACCGTAGCAAAGTTTCATCTTTAACTCCGAGGCTCACGGCGTAAAGGACAACAGAATATTCAATTAGTGCAGCTACGATTAGAAATAGAAGTATCGTCACTAAACCCTTACGTGTTGCCCATTGAAAGATTAAGCGTTTCTGAGGCTTTTTTATTGTCAATTAATCACTGTCCAGCGTTATGCTTGATGAGCTTATGCTGTTCTTGAAATATGAGTGTTCCCATTAAAAAATGTGACTGTGAAAACTGCACGTTGATCTTAACTCTGAATATTGAAGCCCTAACCTCTTTATATTGGCTGCAAATATGTTCGTTCAGGTTTTGGTGGTGCTGCGTAAGGCTGTGAAGATTCTTATTCATCACAAAGAAAATTCTTCAGGTGTCACCATTCATTAGGAATATTTAAGTGAATTTTTCAATGTTACGGCAGAGGGAATTTATGTCCACACTTCGGACACTTGACGAATCTACATTGCACAAAGGATGGGCATCAGGAGCAAGCAAAGGCCCTACCGTAGGTTATGTAAAAGATAAAGTTGTACACTGGACAACTTACCACATGCTTTGATTGCGAGTTCATCTAATATCACTTTTCCTAAATCAACCATGTGGCGAGACTCTAAAAACGTTTCTGCAGTCCTTAAACTTGGCGTGGTATATGTAGCAGCTTTAAAAAGCAACCAAACATTATATTTTTGAAACACTATCTTGTTTATAGATAGTAGCTCGACTTGGGAAGATAATGCCAAAGACAAATAAGAAAATAAAATCTGCGGAACTTCACAAGGACCGCAATACACAAGCTTTTCTAAGTAAGTTTCTAGGCGGTGAAATAAATGAACTTGAACCCGTTTATGATCCTGAGCAGGGTTATCGATACCCGATTGTTGAGTCAATCATTGGTGACGCCGCGAGTGTAAACGATTTCTTGAATGGGCTTCACAAAGCTGGAATGTTGAAAAGAAGGCTTTACGACAAGATCATTTATTGTCCGGAATGTGGTTCCGCGAATATTTCTGTGCATTATTGTTGTCCATACTGCAAGTCGTTCAATATTCATAAAAGCTCCTTAATTGAACATGTTAAGTGTGGATACATGGATGTGGAGGAAAACTTCCGTAAGGAGGATAGGCTCATCTGTCCAAAGTGCCATGAAGAACTGAAAAAGCTTGATGTTGATTATAGAAGGGCTGGAATATGGTGTACTTGTAAAGATTGTAGCAAAAGCTTTGACATTCCAGATACCGCACATTTCTGTAGAGACTGCCATTCAAACTCAGCTTTTGAAGATGCAGTGATTAAAGACGTTTACACCTACAGCTTGGAAGAAGAAGTTAGAGAAAAGGCTGCAGTAGGCTGGGTTATAATTACACCTATTAGCAAGTTTCTGCAAGAAAACGGATTTGAGGTTGAGAGTCATGCTTTTCTCAAGGGTAGATCTGGGGCAAACCATGTGTTTGATATAGTGGCCTACAAAGGAGACATAAAAAGAGAAGTAACGGTGGTTGATTTGGCATCGTCGACAGAAGGTGCTGTTTTGGAACAGCCAGTAATCGCGTTATTCGCCAAGATATTCGATGTTTCTCCAGATCATGCCTACTTAATTGCGATTCCGGGAATGAATGAAAATGGGAAGAAAATGGCGGAACTGTACAATATTGAAATAGTTGAGGCGAGAAATCAAGAAGAAGCCATAGAAAACCTGAAGGGCAAGTTGCTTGAGAAAGAGTAACGGTTGAAAGTAGATAAAAGCAATTATTCAGTTTAATGACTCGTAAACACAGCTGTGTTTCCTCTTTCCGTGACGACCTTAACTGTGTACGGTTTGTTTGGTAACATTATGTCGTTGCGAAGGTATGATTCCATGTCTCCAGAGTTGATGAATATGTTTGCGTCGTATCTTTGATGACTTGTTGAGTTGTTTATCCATAAAGAAACTAGATGAGAGGTTAGAGGGCCCCCATTCTCAAAGGTGAAAACCGTCCCGATGTTCACTGCCCTAAATTCGATCCAATCAGCTTTAAAATCAAACGGTGTATCTGTCGCCTTAACTCCCTTAATCTTCATCTTCCAGTGACCAGTAGCATTTCTAAAATGAGTTGTGTTGACATTTATCGTCTGGCTTCTATTTTCATCAGTGTTTGGTGTACTGTCTGAAGTATAAGTCATATAGCCGCTTCCACTTGTTGGATAACCACCTAATATATAATCATGAAGTTGAAAAGTAACGTTTACCGAACCAATTGTCCATGCACTGTTTACCGTCAATTTCAATTGACTCCAATCTTCAATATTACTCAAACCTGTGAACTCGACTTCCGCCGTGTAAACTGGAGCTGCTAAGGTTATTCCAGCGTCATCCCAGTAATTATGAACTGTTGCTTTGTCAGCTGCCGTAAGCGAATCTGTATGCGTATAAAGACTCAGCTGATAGGTTCCTGTCATTGTAAAATTAGACGTAGCATCAACTGAAACATAATTATGGCCTGTATCGCTACCAGCTGCCAATGTGACTGTACTTCCTATCCAAACATCAACAACAATACCGTCTGGTCTTACTAGCTTAATCTTCGGCGTGCCTGTTGCATCATCATCAGAAGTATATCTATAAGAAGCATATACATATATTATGGCTTTTGAAGGAATCGTATCTACCGTAAAGGTGTAGTTCACCCATTGCTCTACATCAAAACTTTTTGTAGCTAAAGGGTCATCCACCATAAGATCATAACACCCTGGGTCACAGTTTCCTCCTGTAGACGACGAAGCACCACTTGCAAAATTATTAACGTCGTTTGATTCTCCATAAACCCAACCTGCCGCACCTGACGTGAAGTTCATGTTGGCAATGGATTGAATCGTTGTGTTACCGCTGTAGTAGCTTCTGAAAATCATGTAGACACTGTTATCTGACACGAGATTTGAAACGTCTCCAGACAACAGGCTTGTTGATCCTCCAAGAGCATCAGAAGGATTGTACAACCAAATGTCTCTTATGGGCGTAACATCGGTGATATCAATGTCTTCTTGCATTTTTTCCCAATCTAACTGGTTCATCTGATAACTCCAAAGCACTACGTTGGCAACTATGATTACTATTAGAACTAGGCTTAGCATGATAACTATTACGTTACTTACTCCATGCTTATCATGCTTAAGGCGCATTATAATAGCCTCCAACATGCGTCCCCCTGGTTGTGACAATATCTACATAGTGTAGGCTGCCGGAAACCCAGCTGTATGAAATATTAAGCCAGCCGTGCTCACCTATTTCCAAATTGGAAGAAGTGAAAGATTGAGAAGTGTGATTGACGTAAACAGCTGAAATGTGAACAGCAACTTTTCCAACATTAAGAAGATAGATGCTGATGTTTCCGGTTGAGTTGTTAAACCATAAATCCTCTATTATAACGCGTTCACTCATGGTTTCTCGCAGATTAGTTGTGATCACATAAGTGGCAGTTGTAGCAATCGACATGGCAGCTACAGCCACAACCGTGAGCAAAAGATTGCTCAACACAGGAGTTATGGCTCGTCGATCACGGAAAAATCTCTTAAGTTTTCTAACCGTTTTCTCCACCTCACAAGAAGAATTTTAGGGCGACGTATCCACAGGTCATAAGAATTAAGCTGTGTTTTAGCCCAGCGTTTATAGTTCCTCCCCCCATCTTCCCAGCAACAAGCCCACCGAAAAAACCTTGAATCGCTGTCATGTGAAAGAATATTTGCTGCATTCCTTCAGGCGCCATCACCGCTGACCCAAGTATTGGCAGTCCTTCTATACTGGCAAAGAATGACTTGAAAAGCAGTATTATTGTGAATAAGAATACGAAGAATGCCACGTAAATTATTGCAATGTATGGTCTTGTCTGGTTTCGCCGTTCTTTATCAAGCAGAAGTGTTGTCTGTATAAACTTACCCATTGGGTCAAAAACTCTTTCCACATGCCCTCCTGAACGGCTTGCCTCAATTATTATGGGCACAGTTCTTTGTATGAGCACTGTGTTAACGCGTCTTCCTAGAGCTAGTAGTGCCTCTTCAAATGTCATCCCCCAAGAAATTTGCGTAGTCATTTTTTTCAATTCGTTTGTAAGCGGTCCGTAATCCCTCTTGGAGGCTTCCTCTAATGCTTGAGGAAGGGTCATACCGGTTTCTTGGGCTTGAACTATGCTTCTGAAAAGGTCTGGTAAATGTTCGTTGACAGCTTTTCTCCATTTGTAATCCATGTAATTCAGGATTGTTGGTGGGAAAACAGCAATCATCACGGCGAAGAAAATAAACTCGTCAAATGTTGTGGTTCCCCAAAACATGAAGTAGGCAAATGACATTATAACCACAGCTAATAAAATCGATGAAATCCATGTGATTTTTTTTATTTTTTTTTCTATTTCGGGCATTTTTTTTTACCATCTAGGCGAAATGGTGTCCAAGATTATAAGGAATATTATGGAGCCTAGTGGAATCCCAAGGTAAGTGAGTATGCTGAGCAGAAGGTCTGGACTCAGCATGCCTAGGCTGCCGCCGCCAAGCATTGCCATAACCGCAAGCATGATGACAAGAAGCAAAGGTCCTGTAACAAGCAAGGTCACATAAAACTCTGATAGGATGGATAATGTATCAGAA
>DAOVQA010000165.1:0-3287 GCA_030628925.1 Candidatus Bathyarchaeota archaeon
TAGGTTTGTATCTTATCATAAAGAAAAATGAATGAAGAAAAGTGTGTAACTAGCTATCAAAGAATTAGAAGCCTTTGCAAGGCAGTGGAATAGTTCGGGCAGTTGTTTGCCTCGTTGATGACGAAAGTGTTTAAATCCTGTGGAATTCAAGCTTAGCCCATGATATATCGGTTAAGAATTGAGGTTGGTTTGAAGCCAGGACACAGCGACCCAGAAGGAGAAACCACAGCACGTTTACTAAGGGAACTTGGCTACAAAGTTGAAACCGTAAGTGTTAGCAAGATTTACAGTGTAGTTCTTGAAGCTGAGTCTCGAAAAGAGACTGAGATGAAAGCGGAGGAAATGTGTAAGAGGCTTCTGGCAAATCCAACGAAGGATAATTATTTGATTATGATTGAGGAAGAAAAATGACCGATAGCCTCTACATTCGCAGAGAAACGCCGTTTCCGCTTTTTGAAATAAACACGCTTGAGGCTACAGACCAGCAGCTCTTGACAATAAGCCGAGAAACAGGTATAGGTTTAAACATGCAAGAAATGAAAAGTGTCCAAGAGTATTTTAGAAAGCAGAAGCGAAACCCAACGGACATTGAGCTTCAAACGATAGGACAAACATGGTCTGAACACTGCTTTCACAAGACTTTCAAAAGCAAAATAAGTTTCAACGGAAAAGAAATTGACAGCCTTTTCAACACATATATTCTGAAGGCTACTGAGGAAATCAATCCAAGTTGGTGCTTCTCTGTTTTCGAAGACAATGCAGGCATAGTTCATTTTGACAAGGACTATGGCATTGCAGTTAAAGTGGAAACACACAATCATCCGTCGGCAATAGAACCCTTTGGAGGTGCAGCCACAGGAGTAGGAGGCGTAATCCGCGATGTCCTAGGGGTTTGGGCAGATCCTATTGCATGCATAGACGTTTTAGGCTTCGGTCCGCTGGATTATAGTTATGAGAAGCTCCCGCCAGGCGTCAAGCATCCGAAATATGTTTACACGGGTGTCGTAGCTGGAATTGGAAGCTATGGCAACAACATGGGGATTCCAACGGTGAACGGAGCAATATACTTCGATGAAAGCTATGTTGGAAACGTCGTTGTCTATTGCGGATGTGTAGGGCTACTTCCACTGAAGAAGTTTAAAAGAAACGCTAAGCCAGGCGACATAATGGTTTTGGCTGGAGGCAGAACTGGCAGAGACGGCATTCACGGCGTAACATTTGCATCTGCTGAGTTAACTGAAAAGTCAGAGGAAATTTCCAGACCGGCAGTGCAGATTGCGAACCCGATTGAAGAGGAAAAACTGAAACGGGCGATAATTGAGATTCGAGATTTAGAACTTGCTTCGGCAATAACAGACCTTGGAGGAGGTGGTTTATCCTCAGCATTAGGTGAAACAGCAAAAAGGTTCAGCTGCGGCGCTGCAATTAATCTTGACAAGGTTCCTTTGAAGTATCCGGGTTTAGCTCCTTGGGAAATCTACGTTTCCGAATCTCAGGAAAGAATGCTTTTAACTGTGCCTCCTGAAAATCTTGAACGTTTTTCAAAGGTTTTCAAAAAGGAAGATGTTGAAGCCACAGCTATTGGAAAATGCACTACGAATGGGATTTTGCTGATTTACTACAAAGACCAAAAAGTCACGGAACTGGAAATTCCATTCCTTTTTAACCCACCAATAGCTGTGAAAAAAGCAGAGTATCAAGCAACAAGACTTGACAGCCCAGAAGTTCCACAACCAAAAAATCCAGCTGAAACAATCCAACAGCTTTTATCTTCCCCAAATATCGCAAGCAAGGAAAGTGTGATACGCACATATGATCATGAAGTGAAAGGAAACACTGTACTTAAACCGCTACAGGGTGAATATGGCGGCCCAAATGATGCAGCTATAATAAAGCCTTTAGAAAATTCCTGGAAAGGCATAGCAATCTCATGTGGGATGAATCCAAATTACGGAAAAATTGATGCTTATTGGATGGCTGCATCAGCAATAGATGAAGCGATAAGGAATAACATAGCTGTCGGCGGCAGAAGAATAGCCCTGCTTGACAACTTCACTTGGGGAAACCCTGAAAAGCCCGAAAGACTAGGCAGCCTTGTAAAGGCTTGCGAGGCATGCTACGACTTCGCGACAGCCTTCAGAACCCCCTTCATTTCTGGCAAAGACAGCCTGTACAACGAGTCCCCATCCGGGCCTGTCACACCCACGCTTCTAGTCACAGCGCTCGGTATGGTGCCAGATGTCCGCTCAGCTGTTTCAATGGATGTTAAGGCTCCAAACAACCTGATCTACATAGTTGGACAGACATTCAAAGAGCTTGGCGGCTCGGAATACTACCGCCTAAAGGGATATCTCGGAAAAACCGTGCCTAAAGTGCGATCTGATCAAGCTGTAAAAACGTTTGAAGCAATCACTGAAGCAATTGATTTAGGATTGGTCAAGGCTTGCCATGATTTGTCTGAGGGTGGTTTAGCAGTAGCTGCCGCAGAAATGGCTTTCGCGGGTGGATATGGAATGGAACTGAGTTTACGAAAGGTTCCGCAGGAAAGCCTGAAACGCAATGACTCTGCGCTTTTCTCTGAATCTAACAGTCGGTTTTTGGTGGAAATTTCAGAAAAGGCTGCAGAAGATTTTAGAGCCTTGTTGAATGGTAAGGTGTATGCTGAGATAGGTCGGGTAACTAAGACTCCGCATTTACTCATTCATGGATTAAAAGGTGGAATCGTTGCTGATGTTCTTATTGATGATTTGAGGGCTAGTTGGAAACGAACATTAAGCAGCGAGGTTTAAGCCATGAAACGTGAAGACATCAAGATATGCGTTCTGCGTGTAGGTGGAACAAACTGTGATCAGGAAACAAAACGTTCCCTTAAAGAGCTGGATGTTCAAGCTGAAATTGTGCATGTAAATGAAATGGTTAAGCGTAGAAACCTTTTGGAATATGCAGCTCTGGTTTTTCCAGGAGGCTTCTCTTATGGAGATTACGTGCGTGCTGGAGCCATATGGGCGAAATGGATACTTGCCAAGTTAGGCAGAGAGCTAGAAGCCTTTATCGCTGAGAACCGTCCGATCCTTGGCATTTGCAACGGTTTTCAAGTGCTTGTTGAAGCTGGCTTGCTTCCAGGATTCAAAGAGATAAGCTCATATCCAGAGGCAGCCTTATCCACCAATTTTCCACCCGGCTACAACTGTCGATGGGTTTACGTCAAACATGAAAACAATGGAAACTGCATATTTACCCGGGAAATCCCGAAAGGGAAGGTTCTGCGAATGCCAGTTGCACATTCA
>DAOVQA010000168.1:0-3215 GCA_030628925.1 Candidatus Bathyarchaeota archaeon
GGATAAAACCCTTACATATATTGTAGCAATTTTAGCGATTGTATCATTAGCTGTTGCAAGTTACGGATTTGTTGCTTTTCAAGGACAAGTTGCTGACTTGGAAAGCTCCACCACCAACTTGGAGAACTCCATAAGCGACATCCAAGGAACATTAACTGATATACAAGAGCAGATTGGCGAATATCAAAGCAACATCACCGCGTTAGAAGAAGAGCTCAGCCAATACAAGGAAATCACGCTGATAGATGATCTGGGCAATGTGGTAGTATTAACCGCGCCTCCAGAAAGGATCGTGTCATTGGCGCCAAGCAACACTGAAATATTGTTTGCGGTTGGAGCAGGCGACAAAGTTGTGGGCGTAACGGATGTCTGTGACTATCCTTACGATTTTGCGGCTTGGGTCGAAGCTGGCAACATGAGTAGCATAGGGAACTATTGGCAACCAGCAGTAGAGCCTATCATTGCTCTTGATCCTGACCTTGTTTTTGCTTCTACTGCAAGTGAAGAAGCTGCTGAGACTCTGCGAAGCCTCGGATACAATGTATTGATAGTAGAACCGAAAACCATTAACGGTGTTCTTGACGGCATTCTCTTGGTAGGCAGGGCAACTGGTAATCACGTTGAAGCTGGCGAACTTGTGAGTGACCTCAGACAGAGAATAGACGCCGTAACCAACAGTGCATCACAGGCAGATTCCACTCCAAAAGTGTACCATGAAGTTTGGGGACCCGACATACAGAGTGCAGGTCCAGGAACATTCATTGATGAACTGATAACTTTAGCTGGTGGAGAAAACATTTTCCATGATGCAATTTCTTCTTTTCCTATTGTCAGCTCAGAAACTGTTATTGAAAAGAACCCTGACGTGATCATATTTCCTCACATGTATATGGGCACTACATCTTGGGGAACCTACGAAGATATAGCAAATAGACCCGGATGGAGCGCTATAACCGCTATTCAGAACGACAACTTCTACACAATCGACGCAAGCATAATCTCTAGGTCTGGTCCAAGACTCGCTGACGCATTAGAAGTTCTAGCAGAAATGATTCATCCGGAACTCTTTGGGTAACCCTAAAATATTCCCCCTTTTTTATACAATAAACCATTTGTGGTACATCGATGAAGATTGACGCCGGAGAATCGCATTTAAGACGTGTTTCTCACTGGAAGTTATATTTTGTTTTACTAACAGGTATATTGGTGCTCATTTTCATTTTTTCCCTCAACATAGGTTTTTCTCACATTCCTTTCGAAAATATCCTGAAGATACTCGCAAAAAACGTTCCAATCCTAGGTGACCTAGTCGAAACTTCAGGTATTCCAAATTTTGAGGTTCAACAATCAATAATCATCCACATTAGGCTGCCCCGAGTTCTAGGCGGAGCTTTGGTGGGTGTAGCCTTAGCAACTGCGGGTGTGGCATATCAAGGAATCTTCAGAAACCCCATGGCAGACCCATACACTATAGGCGCTATGGGCGGTGCATCTTTCGGAGCAGCAGTGGCAATAGTTCTAGGTGTAGGAGTCGCCTTATTGGGAGTAAACACAGTACCCATATTCGCCTTCATTGGTGCACTGTCGGCTGTTTTCCTAGTTTATGTCATTTCAAGAGAAGGACCAAGAGTTCCAGTCACAACCTTAATACTCTCAGGATTAACAGTAACCATTTTTTTTAATGCATTAGTTACTTATCTGAAACTGATCGCCGGCAACAAGCTTCATGCACTGACATTTTGGATCATGGGCGGCTTTACGTACACCAACTGGACTGACATATCGACTATCTTTCCTCTCGTCATTATTGGCACAGCAGTCGTCTATCTCTATGCACGCGACCTGAACATCCTTGTTTTAGGAGAAGAGCAAGCCCAGCACTTAGGTGTTGAATTAGAGAAGGTGAAAAAAATACTACTGGCTTCAGGTGCTCTCATGACCGCCGCAGCTGTTTCTGTTAGCGGTTTAATCGGCTTTGTAGGTTTAATAATCCCCCATTTAACAAGAATCCTTATTGGTCCAGATCACCGCATCCTTCTACCAACCTCAGCTATCGTGGGCGCTTCATTCATGATGCTCTGTGATTCCTTGGCAAGAGTAATAATAGCTCCTTCCGAGTTGCCTGTTGGTGTGATAACCGCAGTTTCAGGAGGTCCATTTTTCATATATCTACTCCGCCGTAAGAGATGAGGATACACAGTAAGGTGACAAAGTTATGGTGAAGTTAACAATCGACGGCATTAACTGCTATTATGGGTCCGCTAAGATTCTGGAGGGTATCCAGTTTGCAATTAAGAGCGGCGAATTTCTGGGAATTCTTGGTCCCAACGGCTCAGGAAAAACTACGTTGCTCAAAAGCATCAGCAGAATACTCAAGCCGCGGAAAGGAACGATCCTCATAGGCGACGAGAATATATATGAAATGAAAACTGTGGAAGTTGCCAAACAGCTGGCGGTAGTCCCGCAGAGTACACCTGTAACATTTGACTTCACTTCTCTGGAAGTAGTTCTTATGGGTCGCAATCCTCATATGCCCCGGTTCAAGATGGAGAGCAAAAAGGACATAGCTATAGCAAGGAATTCCATGGAACTAACCCGTACTTGGGAGTTTGTCGACAGGCCTGTAACTGAACTTAGCGGTGGAGAAATGCAACGTGTGATAATCGCGCGTGCACTAACTCAGGAACCCAAAATTCTTTTGTTAGATGAACCGACAACCCACTTGGACATAAGCAACCAGCTGGAAATAATGGACCTCATCAAGCATTTATGCAAAACTAAAAAGTTGTTGATAGTCGCGGTTTTCCATGACTTCAACTTAGCTGCCCGTTACTGTGAATCCATTATTCTTTTGAATGATGGAAAAATCGTTGCTGTTGGGAAATCGGACGAGACTCTCACAAGCGAAAACGTCAGAAAAGTTTTCGGTGTTGACACTATCGTGAAAAAGCATCCTGTCACAGGTTTCTTTCATGTTATTCCCATTTCAAGACCCATAAATCAGCAACAAAAGAGCCTTTCTATTCATCTAATCTGTGGATGCGCCAGCGGTAGCCCCCTGATGAAGATTTTGAAGGATGAAGGCTATTTCGTGACTGCTGGTGTTCTCAACTTGTTAGATACGGATCAAGAGACCGCTCAACTGTTAAAGATTCCAACAACAAGCGAAGCTCCATTCTCTCCCATAACCGAAGAAGCTCACACAGCAAACCTGA
>DAOVQA010000067.1:0-6280 GCA_030628925.1 Candidatus Bathyarchaeota archaeon
AATTACACTGTTGAGAACGTTCAATGTGATGGATGTCTGAGCGATGGTAGGATCGCGGATAAGATGTGTAAGACTAGACCATACGCGAAGAAAAAGGTGTGGAGAATTGTGCACTCTGCGATGAATTTCCTTGCGATAAAATGAAGAGCCTTATGGCGCATCGCATAGGCATGCTCATGTACTACTCTCCGAAGACTTTCTCCATAACCGAAGAAGAATACAGTTTGTGCACAAGGCAATTCGAAAGCATGCTTAATCTAATCAAGACCCTCAAGAAGAACGGCAAAGTCCCTGCCTGGTGGTAATGCTCCAAGAATAGTTAGGTGAGCGCTCGAAAATAAACCATAGAAAAACACGGAGCCAAAAATCTACTGCAAAAGGAAATGACAAGCCAAATAATCCTCTAAGAACCGAACCCCACTAGTCTAGAGTCGAAACCTTCATAAAGAAGAAATATTGATAACACTCTACATTTGAAGGGTGAGGCTCATGTCAAAACCATTCTACGTAAAATTTGAGGTCCCTAAAGAAGTTGCAGATGCGGCCCATGAAGCCCTGCAAATAGCCGCAAAAACCGGTGCAGTTAGGAAAGGCACAAATGAAACGACAAAGGCTATTGAAAGGGCACAAGCAAAACTTGTGGTGATAGCTGAGGATGTCGATCCGCCTGAAGTTGTGGCTCATTTGCCTCTGCTATGTGAAGAGAGGAAAATACCATACATATTTGTTCCAACTAAGGAAAAAATCGGCGATGCTATAGGCATTGATGTCTCCGCAGCTGCGGCCAGCATAGTCAAAGAGGGCGAGGCTGAAGGATTAGTCAAAGAGATAATTGCGAGACTTGAAGGATTGAAAAGAGGAACTAGTTGATGAGCAAGGAACAGAGGGCAGCGGCTGCAGAGCTTACACCGGCGGAGGTTATTCAAGTCATTGGACGTACGGGCGTGACCGGGGAGATTACACAGGTTAGGGTACGTATCTTGGAAGGAAAGGATAGAGGACGTATTATAACCCGTAATGTGAAAGGACCAGTGCGAGTTCAAGACATGTTAATGCTGAGGGAGACAGAGAGGGAAGCAAAGAAAATTAGCAGAAGATAATCTGAAAAATGGAATACTGTGGAGGAATTGTTTTTTGCCCAAACCCAGAAAATGTTCATTTTGCGGCAACGAGTTCCCACTGGGTACTGGAATGATGTATGTTAGAAATGATGGAGCGATTCTATGGTTCTGTTCAAGTAAATGCAGAAAAAGCTCTCTAAAACTTGGGAGAGATGCTCGTAAACTTAAATGGACAACGTATTTCGGTAAAGAAGAAAAAGGTAGAGCATAACTTCTAGAACAGGATTAAAAGATAGCGTTTCAGGGTTATGATCATTTCTGCTTGATGTTCGGGTATTTTTCTCTTATCTTAACATCAGCTATCTGGGCAATCATCGCATTAGAAATTAGCACATACTTAACTCCTAGCAGATCAGCTAGATCCCCTGGTTTCTGATCTTGAGTCACAAGCAACAAGTTATTTTTCTTTGCATATTCTACGATACCTCTGTCTTTCACTCCTTGTAGCCCAACGCCTTGGACAGTTAGCACATCCCACCCAAGAACCTCAAAATACTCCCTCAAGCCTGCGTACATTTCGTCAAGCAGAAGCTTCAACAACATTACCTCATTTCACCATTTTTTTCCAGAGCCTCATGAATGCACTCTATGTCAGCTGTTACTACGTTTCGCGTATGCTCGCCGTGTTGATTGATGAGAAAAGGGCTGCGCATGAAACTTTTATCTGCACGTAAGAAACGGCTTCCAAGCGTGTAGAAAGGTGCAGATATTTTGCTGTGTATGTACTGACACGCAGGGCAAAGGAAAACTGGCGCGCCTAGGAAATCTTTCAAAGATTTCAGCGGTAAACTGCCATCGTTTAGGTATTGGTTATCAAAACGATTAATTAAGAATCCAAATAAGGTGACGGTTACTGGAAACAGAATATTCTCAACAGCATTGATTTGCATTTTTAGATCACGTTCATAGTTATGCAGTTTAAATATTAGTTTTTACGTTTTTTATTTTTAAAAACTATCGGGTTATGTGTCGTTTTTTGATATATATTCGAGGATGAAAGAACCCATTTATTAAGATATGCGACAATGTACCTCTAGAGAGATGGAACAAATGGGAATTTGGAATAAAAAAAAGTTGAAAAAACTTAATCTACTGGAAATGTCCAACCATGAAAGAATCATGTTAATTAAAGAAGCAAAAGCAACACTTCGACAAAAAACCATGGAAGCAAAGCTATGGCAATCATTACTTGAAGCTGAAAACCTGACGATCAACGGAGACATAGTGTATGAATCTAGTCAGCCGTTAAACGGTTTTTCTTTTCCGCACACAATTTGAAAACATGTAAATCTCCATTTTCTTCATTCTTTGAAACACTTGCGAAACGATCTTAAGTAAAATAGAAGAAGGTTCCATAACACTCAAATTCTAGTCAACATAATAGATAGAAACGTTGTAAAGAAGAAAGGAGAATAAGAGAGCATGTATGACATATCAATTTATGGATTTCGAAGAAGAAACATCGCTGCTGGGTTACTAATTCCAATAATAGCCATCTCAATGCTAACGCTAGGCATCCCATTAATGACCACCCAAACTCCTATGGCGACTAACTTCGCAAAACTGTCTCCGACGCTTCTCAACGAGATCATGACGCGAGGAGAGACCTCTATCAACGTGATAATCGAAACAAGCATAAGCGAATATTTCGGTGTTATCACAGAGATAAACAGTCTTGGGGGAGAAGTAAATTACCAATTCAAATACGTAAATGCCTTGTCCGCCACCGTTCCGGCAAACAAGATTGCCCAATTAGCTAACAACAACGACGTCGTAAAGATATACTACGATGTGGAACGAAGCGTAGCGAGCGGTCCTGGCGAATCTCTCATGTCGCCTCAAGGTGGTGGTGACCTAGATTCGTTACTCGCAGAACCTAACGTGCTGGAGACTGAGGGATACCAAGTAGCCTCTGTTACTTCAGAAGAGCTGATTGCTTCAGATCCTGCCAACTACTGGAACCCGTGGGGAATGGGCGCGGCAACCAGCCACGTTTGGGAAAAGACAAACTGGGGAATGGATTCGCTTGTGGTAATCATTGACACAGGCATATGGACTCCTCACTGGATGTTCGGGGGAACGGACATAATCGGCGGAGCCGAAATGAGCTATGACGCTGGCGACCCGACATATGGAGGATGGGATAACCCCAACAACCATTATCACGGAAGTCACGTAGCTGGAATCGTTGCAAGCACAGGGGGAATAATTGTTCCACCAGGCGATTTGCTGGCACTCAGTATTGAGTTGTACTCAGGCATGACTCTGCCGACCTTGCCGGATGGATCGAAAATCATTTGGCTCTTAGGAATGGCTCCCGCATCGAGCCTGTATATAGTCAAGGTCTTTGACCACACTGGTGGTTCGATACCTGAGTGGATGGTTTTAGCGGGAATTGAGCATGCTATTGACCTGAAGATAGTTCACGGAATCGACGTTGACGCCATCAGCATGAGCCTCGGAGGCGCAAACTTGTATGACGGGAGAGATGTTGAAGACCAGCTGGTTGACTATGCGACATCTGTTGGAATAACCCTTGTGACTTCTGCAGGCAACGATGGACCAGCATCAATGACAACCGGTTCTCCAGGTTCTGCCAATACAGCCATTACCGTAGGTGCCGCTGCAAACCCAGTGAACACACGGGTTTACTGGGACTATGCTTACAATTTGTATGGAATAGGGTACTATCTCTTCACAAGCGATGATCCACAAATCTACGCATTCAGCAGTCGAGGACCAACATCCGACGGACGGCTGAAGCCAACGATATCTGCAACAGGAATGATGGTGCTTTCAGCATACATACCGGCTGGTCCCTCTGGACTGGCGTTTGCTTCTGGAACGTCAATGGCATGTCCAGCCGTTTCTGGTGGCATTGCCTTACTTAACGCCTTCTCAGAGATGCATGGATTAGGTGCGAGTCCTGAAGACTACAGACAGGCAATAACGAGCAGCGCAGTCTGGTTAGATGGATACACCGAGTATGATCAGGGTGCTGGCTACCTGTATGTCGAGGACGCTCTTAGGGATTTTAAATTAGACGCATCCTATGGAGATGTGGCTCCTCCGCTGCCAAAGAAAGCTTCGTTGATGGACATTTCCAATATCCCCATAGTTGGAAAAGGCGTGTATGAAACCTCTATCGAAAACCTAGCTCCAGGGTTCAATAAGGAATTCGTTTTCGAAATCACTGAAGCTACAGACTCCATCACGCTTGACCTCACCAACGTTTGGTTAAATCCCGATGAAGACCTAGGGCTTAACAGCTTCGAGGTTTACATCCAAGGCGCCAAACGAACAACGTATGGTTACTACATAGAGTCTGCCAACGTCTGGGGCGACGCATCCTTCTACATCACAGACGACGAAACCACATGGTCAGGACCAGTAACAGGCGTCTACACGCATGGTATATACACCCGAGTCATCGAACCCGGATACATGAAGATCGTGATAGAAAACGACTTTACAAGCTACGAGGCAATCTCATGCGACATAAGGATCACAGTCACCGCTGCAAAGGGGAAGGCACCACGCCCAGACGTTAAGATAAGCGGAAGCTTGGCACAAGGTGAGTGGACAGGCTGGATAGGAATCGCCGTTCCACCGGGCACTGAGAAAGCGATCATCGAACTCTGGTGGATCAACGACTGGACAAAGTATCCAACCTCAGACATGGACATGATCATATATTGGAACATGGGATACAACACCGCCGGCGCAACATTGAGTTCCCCTGAAAGGGTGGTTCTCGAGAACCCGACAATACTCTACTTGTACGTTGAGGCATACCTGCTATACGTGGAAACCGAACGCTTTGAAGTGAGAATATACTTCACGTAAAGGGAAGAACCAACAGTTCCCCCACTCCCCATTTTTTTAACGCGCAAGAAAACTACAACTGTATATCTGTCAGCTCGCTTCTCAGCTTCTCTAATGCATTCTTGTTAAGTTGATAAGCTCTCTTTCCAGACAAGAAACTTTTCTCTGAAGAGCTCCTTGATCGAGGAAATGTAGTCTCCAACCGAAACGTTTTTCCGCCTGATTTCTTCAGGATTCATCATATACTCCTCAACTTTTCTCTCCGAAGCTTTTGCCCTATTTGCCTGAGCCTTTAAACCAGCCTATTTGGCTGCAACACTTGCCAGTTATAGAAATTCGCGAAGACTCAAGGCTGTTGAAACAGAAAAATGGCTTGAAGAAAAGAAAGAAATTTGGAAGAATGAATGGTGCCTTCAAAGGTGATTATGATTCCCCCAGAATGGGAAAACAGACTCAAACGCCCTTTAGAAGAGAATCTAGGTCTTTTTCTGAGAAAAACGCAAAATTGGTAGCGGGGAGTAGATTTGAACAAGGGATTAAACCGGTCCTTCGTGAAATAATTCTTGATTTATTACAAGTTAAAGGTCCGTTATCCATCCGTCAAATCTGTTTAGAGTTAAACGAAAGTAATGATCATAGAGTTAGGATGATTCTGAAGCGTTTGTGGAAGAAACGTTCGCGCGCGCGCTTCTTATGGAAACTATCAAAGCATCAGAGAACTTCAGAGATTTTTCTACATAGCGTACGCTCTAAAACTACTTATAAGTGGAGTTCAACAACAGATAGAAAGATGAGAAACTAAAGATAGGATGAAAAACGCTTGGAGCAACGAGATAAAGAATTCAAGTCTTTCTCACGATACTTTGTTTTTGCCGAGTACGAGTTGTTTTTTCTCATTATTTGTATAGTACTAGACGTCATTGAATATATGGTTACGATTCTGCTTCTTCCTGTAGTAGGCGATCTCCTTGACATAGTTGGAATTATTGTTTGCCTTGCTATGTTCCGATGGGTTGGAATAATATCCTTGTTTGAGCTGGTCCCAGGTGCAGATATTTTTCCCATTTTCATCATCACATGGTTGATATGGTATTTTCTCAGAAAGGCCAGGAAAAAATAGTGTTTGCACATTCAAGCTTCATGACGCATAGGAGAAAGGAAAGATATATGAACTTGTTGGGGCAATGTGATTGATGGAAAGGTGAATGATGCAATGAGTGACCGTGGTGTAGGACCGGATATCGAGTTCTCTTTCAGTAAGTGGAAGATGGGTTTGGTTATACTCTTTATTGTTCTAATCATATTCGCTATAATGATTCCTCTTACAATGGTTG
>DAOVQA010000138.1:0-3808 GCA_030628925.1 Candidatus Bathyarchaeota archaeon
AGGTACATCTTGGTTCCTCTTCAGTTTAGGTTGACTGGATGACTGGTTGGCAAAGGTTTTGTGGGCGTCCCTCCAGGAACCTCATAACGTTCTCGATGCAAATATCAGTGCACTTCTTTGCCGCTTCAACAGTATGGAAACCAATGTGAGGAGAAAACACAGTATTGTCAAGTTTGAACAACAGATTGTCCTTTTGTGGGGGCTCTTCTTCGAAAACATCTAATCCAGCACAAGACAGTTTACGTGATTTTAAGGCGTTGATTAAAGCCTTTTCATCTATTATTTTACCTTGAGAAGTGTTGATTAGAATACAGCCGCTTTTTATAACCTCAATTTCTTTTTTCCCTATAAGCCCTTCCGTTTCCTGTGTTAACGGTACATGCAAAGTTATTATGTCGCTTTCTTTTAACAACGTTTGAAGGCCAACGTATTCCATTCCAATCTCTTCTGCTCTCTCAAAGTTAGGATACTTGTCAAAAGCCAACAATTTCATCTTAAAGGCTTTGCCGATTTCAGCAACCCGACAGCCAATCGCCCCTGTGCCAATCATGCCGAGAGTTTTCCCAGCCAATTCCCGACCTCTGAAAGGTCTCCAATCGAATTCTCCTCTCCTAACATGCCTGTCGGCCTGTAACAATTTTCTGGCTGCCGCCAACAACATAGCGAAAGCGTGTTCAGCAACAGCTTCAGTGGCATACCCCGGAACATGCGTAACGGCTATTCCTCTTTTCTTTGCGGCCTCGAGATCTACATAGTGGCATGTAGTAGCCCATATGGAGACCATTTTAAGCTTTTCAGCAGATTTGATGATGCCTTCAGTTAGGTGACTCCAACCAACTATTACGATGTCAGCTTCCTTTATCCTTTCCTTCAGATCGTTAGGGGTTTTAGGTATATCATCAAAAATTTTCAAGTCGGCAATGGATCGTAGTTTTTTGACGTGCTGTTCTTCTAGATATACAAGATCTACAACGACTATTTTCATTCTCATCCTTTTTTGTAAAATGTGGCGAATGCATTTAAGTTTTGTTGGATAGATAAAAAAAAAGTGAGGAGTTAGCGTAGAAGGAAAAGAAGCCATGGAAAAGACTGGAATAAATCCAGTTCAGCTAGAGTCCAGGGAGCGCGTGCACATGAAAAACGCTGAAGTGATAAGAGTTTTAGTTGAAGATCCAGACGAGTAAGTCCTCAAGATGCCACTCTGGTTCAGAAAGCTTAGAGAAGCATGCTGAAGAGACAGGCAAATCAAACGTTTTCATGATTCCCTAGCTTTATCTTCTCAATGACCCCCAATAGAACTTCCATTACCTTTGATTTAACCAGCTCTTGCGAACGCTATTAATACCCCATTTACAGGTTATAGGGAATTCTCCATTTTGCCTAAAAACAATCAAAAAGACGATTACCATTTTGAAACGAAGCGATATTAGCACTGTCAACCATTCACTGTATAAGGTTGGTCGGGCGGGCAGGATTTGAACCTGCGACAATCCGGTTTCTGCATGTGTGCTTGATAGGCTGGGTGACACCCACCATGGGCAGGCATCTACAGCGTCTCCGCCAGCTAAAGCATAAGCCTATGCTGACTCGGAAGCTCTACCAAGCTGAGCTACCGCCCGACCAAAATTCCTTAAATAAAACAGCTGATTTATGTGTTTCGCATTAGTCGTCAACTTTGACTGCTGTTTGTAACCATGGTTATCTGGTCAAGTTTTCCCTGCTTTTTTGAATGCACGCACCCAAAGTGCACCCCAAATTATGATGAAGACTAGTGAGAATACAAAAAGTAGTATTAACATGTGAATAGCATCAGAAGCGATTTTTTCGAACATTCTAGCTCAATATAATTAGTCTTAGGCAAGGCTAAAAGTGAAGCTTCTAAAACCGAAATGACCCTTAGACAGAGCATATTTTCAAAGATGATATATGATGACATAAAAAGCAAGCGTTTTATAATAATTGAGCCTTATAGAACCTAGTCTGAGAAAGGAAAGGAGAAGGCTTCGTCAATTTTTTTGACGGTTACGAACAGAACTCATGTTTCTGAATGAGATCAGGGATCCATTTAATGCGTGCGATCGATTATTAGAGGCTTCTTGGAAGCTTAGGAGGTTGAGGAAGCTCATTTCATCTCACAGATGGTATGAATATAATTGTATAAACAGTATTACACTATTGCTCTCGTTGCAATGCCAAGAAAGCCATGATCTGGATTTTCCTTGGATCGCATACAAGACTGCTGATTCTAATGGTTTTGGTTAAGCATCTTAGTAACCATAAGCCATCGTGAGCGCGGTTTTGTTTCTATTGTGATGTTTCGTAAGGCTCTCTATTTGACTTATATCTCCTTAGTGTAGGGTTGACGGATGCAATTTCACTTATAGTAGTTATGAGACTATTTTCATAATCCAATTGAAGTAGACACAACTGAATCTTAAGGGTACCAACAATTTTTTCATGAGTGAGGGGGATATGCACTTGGCAGAAATGACAAGTCTAGTTTGTGTTAGAAATTCCTTTAGCATTGCGTAGAATTGTGATGCTGCTCAAATATCTGCTCAGTACTCTAATCCGTATATTCCTGTTACTTTAACTACGTCGTAAATGTTGATTTGTCCATCAGGCCTCAAATCCGCTTGAGGATCCCACCTAGGTTCAGTACTGGTTGCATTGTAGATTCTTGTCACTCGAACTACATCGTAGATGTCTATATGCCGATCATAATATACGTCACCCAGCATCCTAGCTAAGATTGGCCCGTATATCAAATTGTTATTTGTGATGTTTATATCATCAGGAATCATGTCAGCTTCAATTTTTACTGTGTAATTAGCGGGTATAATGATTCCAGCAGTATCCCATGTGAAAGTTACAGTTAATTCTTCAAATGCAGACAGTTGACTAATCGTTAATACTTCTATAACAGAATTGTTATAGTAAGCGGTGACATTAAACGTCTCAGGAGTGTTGCCTTTGTTTTTAATGATTGCACTTATCGTAACTGACCAGTCTGAGTATATCATGTCTAGGCATTGTATGCTTATCACTGCAACATCATGTATTGTTTTGACTCTGATGATCCTAGATGTTGTGTTCCAAAGTCCTTCAGAGTCTGTAACATTCAAGACTACTGTGTAGTTTCCATCATCAGAATAAGTGTGCCTTACTATCTTGCCTGTGCCGTTCAGTAAGTCACCGAAGTCCCATGCGTAACTTGTGATACTGTCACCGTATCCCTCAGCAGTTGAGGATGAGGCGTCAAACTTAATCTCCATGCCATAATTCGGTTTTGGAGGCTCATAAACAAAAGATGCTCGAGGAGGCGGGGACCCAGGATACGTGGAGTTTACCATAAACGCAGTCGCTGTGAACCCATATCGTCCTTGTGAATAGGCTGTGACATAAACAAAGTAAAGTCCTGGCCGAGGTTCATGTGATAAGCGTAGACTTGCCTCAAAAGCTCCGTTTGGAGCTTGAAGTGGTGTTTCAAGAAAACCTTGACCATAAACCGACTCATCTAATTCTGTAATTCCAAAAGTGGCTTGTTTCTCAGGACTGTAAGGGTATCCCTCATTCTCGGGCCAGTCGGTAAGTACACTGGCGTAGGCTAGTGCATCCCCAGGGGAAGCCCAGTCATCTATCCATAATCCCGGCATGAAAGCAAATGTCTCTTCTGGATCTATAGTCGTTTTTACGGAAGTGAACTTAAGGGGGATTGTATCGTTATCATAAATGCTGATTGTAATTAGAACTTCGTTGGGGAACAGACGGTTATTTCTCACTGTCACCATAAAGTAGGCACAATCTC
>DAOVQA010000190.1:0-2634 GCA_030628925.1 Candidatus Bathyarchaeota archaeon
AACAGATGAAAGTGGATGAGTCAATTGCAAATAAGATTTTTAGGAGGAGCTCGTGAAGTCGGTAGAAGTGCAATAGCCGTAAAGACGGAAAACACACAGGTGTTGCTGGACTACGGAGTTATGCTGGACCGCACACCAGGATTCCCAATGCACATACCACCAAGAGAGGTTGATGCAATAATTCTATCTCACAGTCACCTTGATCACTCAGGCTCAATCCCTGTCTTTTACATTCATGGAAAGAAACCACTCTACACAAACAAAATGTCAGCGGAATTAAATCAATTATTAATTTCAGACTTCATCCACTTATCAAGCTATTATTTACCATTCGAATATCTTGAACTAAAATCCATGATGAAAAACAGTAAGCACGTTGACTATGGAGTTGAAGAAACAATCGGAGACATCAAATTCCAACTTCTGAACGCTGGGCACATTCCTGGAAGCGCACAAATACTAATCGAAGCTGAAGGAAAAAAACTACTCTACACAGGCGACTTCAACACTGAAGATACAAAACTTTTGAAAGGAGCAAAAATGAAACACGATGATTTAGATGCTGTAATAATTGAAAGCACATACGCTAATGACGAACACACAGAACGTTCAGAACTGGAAAAAAAATTCATAGCAGAGACCACCGACATCGTGGAGAGGGGAGGAACAGTTCTGGTTCCAGCCTTCGGTGTTGGAAGATCCCAAGAAATCGCCTGCGTCCTAACTGCCCACCATTTTGAGTATCCAATCACTATTGACGGTATGATACGCGGCGCAAACACCATAATGATGAATCATGGTCAGTTTCTACGCGATCCGAAACTGCTCAAAGATGCCTTATACTCTGCTCATTGGATTGAAGGTTGGAGAGATCGAAGAAAAACCGCAAAGAAACCCGGTGTAATAATTTCAACTGCAGGCATGCTTAAAGGTGGCCCATCCACATTTTATATATCAAAAATCGGAAAAAACGTGCACAACGCCGTCTTTCTCGTCAGCTATCAGATCCAAGGCACACCGGGAAGACAACTGCTTGACAAAGGTATTTGTGTTATTGACGGAAAAATGAGAAAAATTACAGCTCATGTTGGACACTTCGATTTTTCATCCCACTGCGGAGCAAACGAGCTTAAAGAAGCTATGAAAGAACTTCACGGAACCCCAAAAACATATGTGGTTCACGGTGCGGAAGGAAACTGTGAACTTTTTGTAAAATGGATAAAGAAAGAATTAGGGTTTAAAGCAAAAGCTCCCAGGACAGGAGACACTTTCAAGGTTTAGCTGTGAAAAACAAATGGAAATTGGAATTCTGCGCGTAGGAAAAGTAGAGCTAAAAGCAACAAGCATAATTCAAGAAAACCTAGCTTTGTCGTTCCCAAAATCAACATGCAGGCTGATTTCCGAAACAATATCAGTACCTGAGAAAGCCTTCAGCGAGACAAGAAGACAATACAACTCAGATGACATATTAAGCAAAATTCATAGCTATGCTGAAAAAGAAGAAAACTTAGATAAGATTTTAGGAGTGGCAGACTTGGACATCTTTACCCCGAACTTGAATTTTGTGTTCGGCAAAGGAGAATGTCCTGGAAAGGCAGCCTTGATCTCATTATGGAGACTTAGACCGGAGTTTTATGGACACCCGTCCAACAATAGACTTTTCATGGAGAGAAGCACAAAAGAAGGTGTACATGAACTTGGACACACCTTAGGCCTAGAGCATTGTTCTAACCCATTTTGCGTCATGTACTTTTCCAATTCCATTTTCGAGACTGACAGAAAACAAAGCTTATTCTGTAGTAAATGCTACTTCAAAATTGAAAAAACTGTGGAAAGCTCAAGGCGATACCCTTGAATGACATGTTTAAAGCTAAGCCGATACATCTTACACCGATCTTAGCGAGTTTATTATTTGGAGTGTTATGCACGGTCCTAGTTTTGACATCCTCTATAGAAACTCAAGTAATCACCCCTTTTTCTGAAGATGTTACCGGTTCTCTTGCGAATGCATCTTACTTTGTTGTCATCGTTGGAGTTGGTGCATCATTACTGTATTTCCTTTTGAAGCGGAAAAGTCACACGTTGATTACACTGATCACAGGCTTCTCCATGACAACTGCTGTTTTCATGCTTTCCTTCATCTATTTGTATGCGGCGTTCTCAAGATTCTTAATTCCAAACATTGAAGCCCTAAGTCTAGTCTTGTCAATACTCATAACAATTATTGTTGACTTCACAGTTTTTCGAACTCAAAGCAGATTTTGCAGCTTAATAGCTCTTTGTCTAGGAGGTGCTTTAGGCGCGTTTTTAGCAGCCTCAATTCCCACCTTGAGCACAATCTTGATTCTTTGCTTCCTAGCGATTTATGATGTATTTGCTGTGTATCATGGACCAGTAGGAAAAATAGCTCTCAACGGACTCGGACAGCTTCGCGGTTTAAGCTTCTCCTTCAAGGACTTCCAAATGGGATTAGGCGACTTGACCTTCTATTCTATGCTTTCAAGCCACATGCTGATAAGATTTGGTCCTATCTCATGCGCAGCCTCCATCATCAGCATCTTATTCGGATGCTTCCTGTCATTTAAGATGCTGGAGAGAAAAGGCATATTCCCAGGACTACCATTCCCAATAATC
>DAOVQA010000121.1:0-4028 GCA_030628925.1 Candidatus Bathyarchaeota archaeon
CGCTGAAAATCTTTATCGCTAGTTACAAGCTTGTTTTGCGTCTTTACCGAACATGTCTAAGGTCTTGAGTATTGCTGAAACAAGCTATGAATAAAAGTGCAACTGTTCCGCAAGTTACGAATTAGGGCGTTAATCTTTCAGCTCTGACGATTGACCCCAGTTACAATCACCCCTTTCTTACCGTTATACCTTTTTGAGATGAACATGGCAATCAAAACGGCGGGATCATATTTTGGATATTTCTTGCCTAACTGCATCACAGAGTTCAATTCAGTGGTGGATTCCACCTTTGTGAACGGAAAATTTTGGAATCGTTTCTCAAGGTTTTTCCCTTCTTCTCCATGCGTATAAATTGAACTGAAAACGTTTTTGTAATATTCACTTATAGCTTCATCTTCACATAGTCTGATTAACGGATGATTTGGGAGAACACATGCAATAACTTCTGGCGGTTTTTCGATCAGGTTCTTATGGGTCATTTCTTGGAAGCCAATTGCAATTCCATACGCTAATATGAGGTCAGCGGAAGGGACAAACACGTATTCCGGCTTCAATTCTTTCAGCTCATAGCTGATGGCAACGTCTCCCTTCCATCTTTCCACAAAGCCAGGCGACACATTAACAAAACCTCGCTTTAGAGCCATTTCATTAGTTAGTTTGTAGGAATCGTGAAAGTATCTGCCTTCAACTATAACCTCAGCTCCGAATTCCTTGATCGCTTCAATTCGCTCGTTCGGAGTAACTTTCGGGACCAAGACAACAGCTTTTTTTCCCATCCAGTAAGCCAAAGAGAGACCTGCATTCCCACTTGAAGCTACAACATAATCCTTTTCTCTGCCGAACTTGTTGGTTAAGTAGACTGTTTCTCTATCCTTATGACTACCTGATGGATTATTGCATTCCAACTTCAAGAAGCAATTTAGAAAGTCGTCATACAAAATTGGGGTAGAACCTGGTTGTGAAGGAGGCTTTTCTTCCTTCATTCATGCATCCACCTTGACACTAATTCTTTACGCCAGTAGATTACTTTTGTCCTGATAGTACTAACAGTTTCTCAGCGACCTTGCTTACAGTGTGTGAATACAAGTGATCTTTCTCACCGTTTAGAATTGAATGTATCTGATCACTAAGGGACAGCGAGCGCGTTGATGCTGATATAAGATTTTTATTGCTTGAGCGAGAGTTGTTAACTTGGGTACATGGATCATGGGTGTAAACCTCCGCGATTTAGTTCCAAAAGCAATAGTTAACCTTAAGGTTTTAAGTGGAAAATCCATTGCTATAGACGCTTATAACGCCTTGTATCAGTTTTTGGCTATAATTCGTCAGCCAGACGGCACACCGTTAAAAGATAGCAGTGGGAGGATCACAAGCCATCTAAGCGGTCTTCTGTATAGGACAAGCAACCTTATGGAAATGGGTATAAAACCGATATATGTTTTTGATGGTGTTCCACCAGCATTAAAGGAAGTTGAGATCAAAAGACGTGTGAAAGCGAAAAAAGAAGCTTTCGCAAAATATGAGCAAGCCGTCAAAGAAGGAAAAATAGAAGAAGCACGCATTTATGCACAAGCAACTTCGCGTCTAGAGGATTATATGGCTGAAGATAGCAAACGGCTTTTAGGTTTGATGGGGATCCCCTGCGTCCAAGCACCAAGTGAAGGGGAAGCTCAAGCAGCATACCTGGTAAAGTGTGGAAACGCGGATTATTGTGCAAGCCAAGATTATGACAGTTTGCTCTTCGGCGCCACGAGGCTCATAAGAAACGTGACAATTTCAGGTCGGAGAAAACTTCCAAGGAAAAGGGTCTACATTGAGGTTGTGCCAGAAATTATTGAGCTTGAACAAGTTCTAAGAGAGTGTGGAATAACCTATGAGCAATTAATCGATATAGGCATACTCATAGGCACAGACTTCAACCCTGGTGGCGTAAAAGGCTTAGGACCAAAAACAGCTCTAAAACTGGTAAAGGAGCATGGGAGTCTAGAAAACGCCTTGCCTCACATAAAAAACGCAGAGTTTCGAGTTGAACCGCAAAGAATTAGAGAAATATTCCTGCACCCAAAAGTAACAGACAAATACAAGATAAAATGGAAGGAACCAGACATGGAGAGTGTAATAAATTTCATTTGTAGAGAAAAAGACTTCTCAGAAAAACGAGTCAGAAAGGCTCTAGAAAAAATGTGTAAAGGCGCTAAGGAGCTAAAAGGAAAAACAACATTAGAAAGATGGTTTGGATAACCTCAACTTTTTATTAACTGAAGAAACTATAACCCTCTCTACTAAAGCTTAGGAGAAAGAGCAATGGGTGAAAAATCGCTGGAATTGCCTGAACCTTTTAAAATAAAAATGATTGAGAAAATCACGCTTCACCCGAAGGAAAAACGTAAAGAACTGATAGAAAAAGCTGGCTCCAATGTTTTCATGCTTAAAGCAGAAGACGTTTTCATAGACTTGCTAACAGATAGTGGAACATCAGCCATGAGCGACCACCAATGGGCGGGAATGATAGAAACAACCCAATCATACGCTGGAAGCCAAAGCTACTATTCGCTTAAAAAGGCGATGAAAGAAATTTTCGGCTTCAAATACTTAATTCCAGTGCATCAAGGCAGAGCAGCCGAAAACATACTTTTCTCCACAATGATTTCTCCAGGATGTTACGTTCCGAACAACAAGCATTTTGACACAACCGAAGCAAACATTATGCGGAATAAAGGTATACCCGTCAACCTTGTAATTGAAGATGCTTATGATTCAACGAAAATACTGCCCTTCAAAGGCAACATGGATACTGAAAAACTGGAACATTTCATACAGGATAAAACTCCGGAAAAAATTCCGTTAATAATGATTACCATAACGAACAATAGTGTTGGTGGCCAACCAGTTTCAATGCGAAACGTAAAAGAAGTAAGCAAAATCGCAAAAAAACATGGCTTACCTTTCTTTGTAGATGCTTGTCGTTTTGCAGAAAACTGTTACTTCATTAAGCAGAGAGAGGAGGGTTATAGAAACAAGACGATAAAAGAAATTTCACGAGAACTTTTCTCTTATGCTGATGGATGCACGTTCAGCGGCAAAAAGGAAGCGTTAACAAACATCGGTGGAATACTCTGTGCAAACAACGAGGAGCTTTATGAAAAACTCAGAAACCTAACAATAGTAATCGAAGGCTTTGTAACTTATGGCGGGTTAGCTTGCAGAGAATTAGAGGCCATGGCAAGAGGGCTCTATGAAGCAATAGAAGAAAATTATCAAGCATATAGACATAGACAAATGGAATATTTGGCAAAATTGTTGAGGAACGGAGGCGTACCAATTGTGGAGCCGCCTGGGGGACATGCAATATTCATAGATGCGAAAAAGTTTCTGCCACATATACCTCCTGAACGGTTTCCAGCCCAAGCATTAACTGTTCAGCTTTACATAGAATCAGGAGTCAGGGTAGTAGAAATCGGCAGTTCATGTTTCGGAAAAGTTGACGAAAAGACTGGAGAGTTTATCCCAGCTAGAATGGAGCTGATGCGACTTGCCATTCCTAGAAGAACATACACAGATAACCACCTTAAGTATGTGGCAGAATGTGTGGTAAGGCTGTACGAGAAAAGAAATCAAATAAGAGGTTTAAGGCGGGTTTACGCGCCTAAACTTTTAGGACATTTCACCGCAAGATTTGAACCAATCAATTAGCGCATGCTTTTCAGTCTGGATTCAGTTCAGGATCTTTGCCCGTATCGTCCAGTCAAGGGAACAAATGCGACTCCGCCTAGGTTTTCCTTCTCAGTTTTCCCGTCAGTCTTCTTCGTGATTCTTATGAGGTTCTGGAACAGGTGTGCGCTTCCAACAGGAATCAGCATAACGCCATTGGGTTTCAACTGTTCAACTAAAGGCTTAGGAATATCTGGTGCAGCAGCAGTTACGAGAATTCTGTCGTAGGGGGCTTTCTCTAAATAGCCTACAGAGCCATCGGTACAGATTATTGTTACGCGGTCTCCGTACCCAGCTTTCATGACATTTCTTCTAGC
>DAOVQA010000187.1:0-2698 GCA_030628925.1 Candidatus Bathyarchaeota archaeon
GTATCTGTAATTTCAGGCGAAGTAGAGGTATTTGGTTTCCCATTGAAAAAAATGAGAAGGGTCGTGATACGGGAAGGAAAAAGACTACCCTTCGCCGTTAAGAAAACCGCCACAGTTGATATCTCATTAGGAGAAAGCGCAAATGTTGAAGAAGTTGATGGAAACACCATTCCATCCTCATGGGTTAAAGCATATGAGGAATTGTCAAACCCCCAAGTCAAACCCGTCATTGTAATGATAATCGGCGCCGTTGATTCTGGAAAGACAAGCCTCTGCACATTTCTTATAAACAAATTGCTTACTGAAGGACACAAAGTAGCTATTTTGGATGGAGACCTAGGTCAATCCGATGTTGGACCGCCCTGCTCCGTTTCTTATACTTTTGTGACAAGACCAATCACAGACATGTTCAACTTGAAGGCTAGAAACGCATTTTTTGTTGGTGACACATCACCAAACAGAACCATTAACAAGACGATTGAAGGCTTAGCTTCATTAAAACATGAGATTATAAGCTATAATCCAGATTTTATCATAATAAATACTGACGGATGGGTTGAAGGAAAAGACGCTGTTAACTATAAGCTACAAATAGTTGAGAAGCTCAACCCCAACATCATTTTATGTATGCAACAAAAAGACGAGTTATCACCTCTTTTAACTGTCCTTGAAAAAAGCAGAAAAGTGATTGTGGATTCACCGTCTGCTATAAGACAAAGAAGTGGAGAAAAACGGAGGGGTCTGCGGGAGCTTGGATATATAAAATATTTAAGAAATGCCAAAGTTAGATCTATTCCTTTGAGTTGGTTAGAAATCGAAGAAGATGAACTAATTGGCTTCGGTAGAAAACGTGGAAACATAGAACAAGCGAGGAAAATCTATGAGCTTCTAGGAATGAAACCATTACATCTTGCGGAGCTACGAGATAAAATCTGTATAATTATTGGTAGAAGACGCTGGATTAATCTGGACAACATCAAAAAGGTGGAAGAGATCACGAAGAAAAAGGTTGTCATTATTCATAAGGGTGAGGAAGAAGGCCTGCTTATGGCTTTATATGATACTGAAAGGAAATTCCTCGGAATAGGTATTCTAAGAGAAAATGATTATAGAAGGAAAACTGTGAAAATCTACACCCCCGTCTCTGAGGAAATTTCAATAGTCACATTGGGAAGAGTCAAACTGGACAAAAACTTTAAGGAAACTCCGATTTTCACGGAAGAAAACCAGTTAGAGTCCTCAACGCTTGAAGATCTTTCTTAAGAAATCCATCTTGGAAAGCCTACGTGGGCTTAATGAGCTTTTATAGGTTTTCTATGATTCGGTTATCTTTCTCAAAACCTTTCTTGATGGACAGAACATGTTTAAGGGACATTGGCTGCATAATGGATTTCTAGCTTTGCAATATTTTCTACCTAACAAAATCAGCAAAACGTGAACCGCCAGATAGTCTTTCGGGTTGTAAAGTGCTTGAAGGGATTTACGAACAGCTTCATAGTCTCCGTTTCTTGGCGCAATGTCTAAACGTTTTGATACGCGATTAACGTGAGTGTCAACAGGGATCGTGGGTTTGTTCGCACAAAAAAGCAGAAAAACGTCAGCTGTTTTTGGTCCGACTCCTGGAAATCGGAGAAGAGTTTTTCTTGCTTTTTCAAGAGGCATGGACAGTATTGGCGTTAATTTTCCATGGAATTCTTTCATGATAATTTTCGAAACTTTCTTTATTGTTTTGGCTTTGTTTCTGTACAAGCCAGCCACTTTCAAGCATTCTTCAATTTTGCTCGTTTTCGCGTTCGCTAATGCTTCGGGTATTATTTGGTGCTGCTTCGAGAGGTTTTCGAATGCTTTAGCTGAGTTCTTATCTGCGGTATTTTGTGAAATTATTGTTGAAATCAATGTTTTGAAGGGTTCTTTATTAGAGGTTATCCTTTTGGGCGATGTGAAAGCCTTTTGAAGCGTTCGCAAAAGTTTTCTTGCATGGTTTTTTTGCATGAAGTACAACATCCTTGAAAACAATAAATAGTGAGTAAATGAAGCTATAAATAAGTGAGGATTCGTTATGAAACGCGCTGAAGTTGTCAAGGACGAGATCATTGAACACAACACACGTTTCCTAGCAGTGTATTTGGAAACAAAAAATTCCTGTTTAGTTCTTCTAAGTGAAAATGAAGACAAGCTTGGAACACTGGCGATAGCCGTTCCAAAGCCTCAAGATTTGCTTCAGCCACCTTCCTCATCAGTTCTCTTAGGAGGTAGAAATACCATTTCAGCCCGTATATTCGCTGAGTATTTGGCTTCAAAGAAGAAAAAGATAGCAATGGTTTCCGTATATCTAGAAACTATTGATGAGATGCAAGCTCGATCGATCCTCAAGAAGTTACTTGAAAAAGTTGTACACCCTGAAGCTGAAAAAGAGGGAGCAATGGCATGAGCCTAAGACGTTTTCTCGAACAAATAGATAAGAATGAAATGTTACATATGAAAGATGAAGTTTCCACAAAGTTTGAGATTCCGTTTATAATGAAAAATGTGACAACAAAGGATTTGTTTTCTTATTTGAAAAGCTAAAAAATTACAAGACGAAAGTTGTCGCCAACGTTTGTGGAACTCGAAAAAGGATTTGTGATGCTCTTGATACAAGACAGAATGAGCTTTATGAGAGGCTTGTTGAAGCTTGGCGTTTGCCTTAAAAACCGGA
>DAOVQA010000043.1:0-7962 GCA_030628925.1 Candidatus Bathyarchaeota archaeon
GCTAATCGAAACCCTTCAATTTCCTAAGTTCGAAGGTTCTAAGGCTTATGAAGTTAAAGCTAAAATACTGTATCGCCAAAAAAAGAACTTATGGCAAAAGATGAAAGAAGCCTTTTCAAGCGAATCGTTAGAAGATATGGCTAACCGACACGACAGAGAGGATGAACTAGAAGATTCAGAAGAGAGCGGTTCTTATCCGATTTTTGATGAAGCCTTCGTTTAAACAAGTGTTGGAATTTTCTCTGTTTTTCAGAGCTAATTATCCCGATTTTTTAACGGCTTAATGTTCAATTCCACCAGTCCCAATCGAGCTGTCTAAACCCTAGATAGAGTATTGAGAGTATCACTCCCCAGCTTAGTGCTATGCTTGCCACTTCTAGTATTAGATTTTTCCATAGGTAGGTCCAGCTTGCCCAAGCGCTTATCGCACATAAACCCACTAATATGAGGCTGAACATGGCAAAATGGATTGCTCGTTCCACCGTCATAGTTTTCACCTGTTGAACTCTTTAAAGAGTTAATGCATGTTACAGTTAAGATTTTTCATTAAGACTTATTTTCTCGTTCAACAAATATGTCTTGAAGTCGATGATGCAAAAAGAGCAATCTGACTTGTGAGGATAATGTAAACCCAGCGCTGAGGCTTCCAATTTATTCTTTTAATTTTCATTTTCATGTTTCCGGGATAAATGAATCTCTAAAATTCCTTTTTTGAAGTGAACTTCCATTTTATCCGTGTACACAGGTACTGGGATGCGTGTTCGACAGTGGAGTGTTTGGAATTCACCTTTGTAGTGTGTTATGCCGAAATCGTTTAATCGTATTTTCCTTTTCATCTTTGCCAATATCTCAATAGTGTCTCTGCCCATAGGCTTAACCATTATTGTGTTTTCTTCAGCGAAGGGCAAATCAACAGTAACTATTACTTCTGTAGGGGTCACCATTATGTCACGGAGCGGTTCCATCGTGCAAGCTCTATGATTCCAGCTTGGCTTTTCAATCGATGCTTCTCTGAGTCTTTCTGTCCACTCCTCCAAATTCTCAAAGTATTCGTTGATTATTTCAAAAATTGAGCGTTTTCTTCGGGTTGACATTTTACCACCACGCTATGAGACATACAATGGTATGTCATATTCTTGTGTCTTCTTCATTTTTGACATTTCCTGTCGAGTTCGTCTCATTATATCCCTAGCTCTCAATCGGATTTCCTCACCTTTCTCCAGAAGGTTTGAAACGTCTACTTTTATCTTCGTAATGTTTGTTAATTCCTTCAATAATTCCGCTGCTGCTTCTGGATCTGGATAGTTGAAGAAACACTGTGCAAGTAGAGTGATAGCTGGTATGTCTTTCTTAACACAATGCTGCATCATAATTGCTTGAGGACCAACCATGTAGCCTTCCTTCAACACTTCCACACCCTTATCTTGAACCGTTTTCAAAATCTCCGAGTTTGACGCTGCAGCAAACACCTTCAATTTCTTGATGTCTTGTCTGTCTTGAACAGGGATGCCGCTCATTGAAACCATCTTTCTAACACGTTTGTTTCTTCCCCAGTCAATCAAAGCATGCATTATGGGACGGATTGTGTCCGCTGATATGGCTGTTTCAGAAACGGCAAGGAGAATGTCGTGGTTTCCAAAAATTCTTATAGGTGAATGGGGCAGTCCCTCGTGCAGGACAATTAGAGGTGGTAGCAACCTTGAATCCATATATGCCACCTCAGTTAGGTTAAGCTCTGATACTATATGTGAAGCTGCTATTACACCGACTAATCCAACATCTGGAAAGCCGAAAAGCATGACAGCTCCACTTGGAATCTCTTTCTTCTCTATAACTTCAACTTCTGTGGTCAAATTCAATCATCAAGCACTTTTAGACCTTGAGGGTGTAAAAGGTTTGTGGAAATTTAAGTCTGAAAATCGAATATCTATTTAGCGCGCGCGCGAAAGCTTAAAAGAAAGAGATTTTCGTTGATGAGCGTCAAAACAATTTTGAGAATGAAATGCTCTTATTGCGGTCATTGGAATAGAGTTCCAGTAAACAAGATTTTCATTGAACAAAACACTTCTAATTCTAAAGTCAAGGCTTACATTCGGGTTTACGAGCCTTTAGAAGTTGTTAAATGTAAGAGATGTGGAAAAGTTATAGCAGAACCAAAAGAACTAACCAGAATAGCAAAAAACTCAATAAAACCCGTATGCCATCGTTTCCACTTTCGCAACTATTTTGTTGGTTTTTCATGAGTCTCAGCGTATCAATCGTTTCAAATATTATATATATCTCTTCATAAATACAATTGAAGATAAAAAATGCCAAATTATTGGTTGATTACAACTTCTCCTGAGAATTTCAAGGTCGATAAAGAAACATTAGGTTTTACTGTTCAAGGGCTAAAAGATCGTCACAAGAAGACAGTAATGAAGTTTCAACCGGGAGATGAGGTTGTCTATTATATAAATAGAATCTCAAAGTTGGGTGCAATTGCCACTGTTACTTCTGGATATTATCGTGATAACAAAACAAGGATTTGGACGAATGAAGATGAGATTTGGCCTTCGAGAGCTAAAAGTAAACCTGAAATAGTTTTGGAAGATGATGAGTTACTCGATATCAAGAGATTGATAAAAGATCTCATTTTTATTAAAGATAAGCAACACTGGTCGCTCTTTGTCCGCGGTAGTGTACGTCAGATACCAGAGGAAGATTACTTGCTGATTGAATCTGAGATGCGGAAGATACGTTCTCGCAGAACGAGGGAAGAAGTGAGACCTCCAACGGGAGTGTTGGCAACTGAAAAAGATTACAAAGACGCCATCGTGAAACTCCCTTTAAACTCTAGGTCATTGCATGATCGAATCGGCGAAATGTTACAGAACATCGGTAGCTGGATGGGGTTTAACACCAATACAAGATATAGAATAACCTCTAAATCAGCTTATCAACTGGATGTGGCTTGGCTTTCTGGAAAGGATCCTGAAGTCGCTATAGAAGTTCAGATTAAAGGTAATCTGGATTCCGCAATTCGTAAGCTCCAAGAGGCTAGAAAATTCAACTATAGAAAAGTAATTCTAGTCATTAAAGAAGACCAAATAACGCGACTTAACGCAGTGTTACAATTTGACGAGATTCTCAATTGGCTTGACGCTTGGTCGATAAAATCCGTCTATGAACTATATACCAGTGGTCAGAGGTTCTTTGAACTGTACGACAAATTGAAAGCAGCAAGGTATAGAGAAAGAAAAGTATTGGAATTAATATAGGTTGACCGATGATTATTAGAACTGAAATGGCATGATGCTTTGTAAAAGCCGATGACACACGCGCGCTAAAAAAAATTTGATTAGTTTGCTTGATTCGGGGAACCCTTAAATTCGTAAGGCTCCAAATTTTAATTGAGAAAAAATGCTCGAAATAAAACCTTCTAAGGAACTCCTAAAATGTGATAAATATAGGCCTAAAATGCCTACATATATTTAAAGGCGTAATAGACTTAAAATTTGGATGTAACTATGGTTCTAGAACGTTTGGGATCTTCACTTCACGAAGCCTTAAGAAAAGTTTTCAGAGCCTCCATCGTCGATGAGGCTGCTGTTAAAGAACTTGTCCGAGACATACAAAGAGCTCTGCTTCAAGCAGACGTAAACGTTGAACTTGTCCTCAATATTTCAAAGCGAATTGAAAACAGAGCGCTAAAAGAAAAAGTTGTCCCCGGCATTTCAAGACGTGAACACGTGATAAAAGTCGTCCACGAAGAACTAACACGATTTCTTGGGGAAAAACCAATTCCAATAAAGGTGGAGCCTACGAAGAGGAAGATAATAATGCTTGTGGGCATCCAGGGATCCGGAAAAACAACAGCTGCTGCAAAACTTGCAAGATTTTTCCAGAAAAGAGGGTTAAAGCCTGCATTGATTTGTGTCGATACATATCGTCCAGGCGCGTACCCACAACTCCAACAACTGGCAAACAGAATTAACATACCTTTATACGGAAACCCGAAGGCGAAAAACCCCATTAAATTGGCCTCAGAAGGGCTGAAACAATTCGACAATAGGGACCTAGTAATTATCGACACTGCAGGACGACACAAAGAAGAGCAAGAACTAATCAGAGAGATGAAGATGCTTGAGAAAAAAATAAAACCAGATGAAATCATGTTGGTGATTGACGGAACGATTGGTCAACAAGCAATGGCTCAGGCAAGAGCCTTCAATGAGGCAACACCTATAGGTTCTATCCTCGTAACAAAGCTAGATGGGTCAGCCAGAGGAGGCGGTGCCCTTTCCGCAGTTGCAGCTACTGGTGCACCTATAAAATTCATTAGTATGGGCGAAAAAATACAAGATATTGACTCTTTTAATCCTTCTCGTTTTGTAGGTAGATTGTTAGGTATGGGTGATCTGGAAACCCTACTTGAGAAGGTACGTGAAGCAGAGATAAAGGTTCCAGAAAAGAAGGCTAAGGCAATCTTAAGCGGTAAATTCACCTTAACAGATTGGTATGAGCAGTTTGAAGCTGTGAAGGGAATGGGGCCCTTCAGAAAACTTCTAAAGATGATTCCAGGTATGTCCTATGATGTGCCGGAGGAAATGCTGGAAATGGCTGAGGATCGCTTGGAGAAGTGGCGTGTAATAATACAATCTATGGCGCCGAAAGAAAAGGAAAACCCGAAGATCTTGAATGCTTCACGAATAAGACGTGTAGCAAGAGGTTCCGGAACAAGTGAAAAAGATGTGAAGGAGCTTTTAAAGCAATACTCGATGATGCGCCGGATGCTAAAAACTCTACGAAGAAAAAAGAAACTACCATTTTTCAAAAGGGGGATGCCCCTGGATTTCAAGTAGCACATGAGCTGCCACAAAAGGGAAGTAATGCTGTGAAGGTTCTTGAAAAAGCTTCAAGGATGCTTGAAAAATACCCATTATGTGATCATTGCTTGGGAAGACAGTTTGCCCTGCTCGGTCATGAAATGGAAAATTGTGAAAGAGGAAAAGCGATAAAAACTGTTTTAGCGTTTGAAGCTCACACGCTTGTCCTCTCCAAAAACAAGAAGGGCATAAGAATTCTTAGGATTCTCGCGGCAAATGGCTTCTTCAAATCAGCCAAAGAAACACTTTATAGACTGAAAAAACCGATTCCAAGAAAAAACCTTGCAAAAACCTGCCTCTTATGCAAAGACAAATTCAAAATTGTTGACGAACTTGCAGAAAACGCCCTAGAAAAGCTCAAGGATTATGAATACAGCAACTTCTTGGTGGGTATACGGCTTCCCGTTGTGATTGAGGAACATGAAGATGAGTTTAAGGCTGAATTCAAAGTGTGTTATGGTGAGAACATGCGAAATGAGTTTGGGCGAGTAATAGGTAAGAAAATCGCAGAAAGCAACGGAAAAAAAGTGGAACATAAAAAACCTGAGGTTGTTGTGCTTGTTAATCCACTGACAGAAGAAGTAAAGCTTCAAGTAAATCCGCTCTATATAGCTGGACGTTATAGAAAACTGATTAGAGGCATACCTCAATCAGAATGGTTGTGTTCAAACTGCAGGGGAAAAGGCTGTGAAGAGTGCAACTGGACCGGAAAAATGTACCCAGAATCAGTAGAAGAAATAATTGAGAAACCTTTTCTAGATGCTACAAAAGGCGTCGCAGCGTCCTTTCATGCTTCAGGAAGGGAAGATATTGACGCCCGTATGCTTGGTAACGGTAGACCTTTCGTAATAGAAATCGCACAGCCAATGAAGAGGTTCTTAGACCTTGAAAAGCTGAGGAAGGCTGCAAATGCCTATGCCAAAGGGAGAGTTGAAATTTCGGATCTGAGTTTTGCGGATAGAGATGTTGTTAGAAAACTGAAAAGAGCTGAATCTGCGCAAAAAGAATATCGTGTTATTGTGGGGTTCGAAAGTAAGATAACGGCTGGAAATATGCGCCTTCTAGAAGAAAAACTGACAAAGGTAGTGATCAAGCAGAGAACCCCAATACGCGTCTTACATAGACGGGCAGACTTGACACGAGAAAGGTACATATACGAGGTTACGATAAAGAAATTGTCGCCTAAAAAGGCTGAAGTGAGAGTACGTTGTCAAGGAGGACTGTATGTTAAGGAATTGGTGACTGGTGATGATGGGAGAACTAAACCTAACATTTCAAAAATTCTCAAAAACAAAGCGAAGCCCATAGAGCTTGATGTTTTAAACGTGTTTACGGATGTTAAGAGGCAGAGAAAATGAAGAAATCAAAGGGTTTTCGGGCAGGAACACGTCGTCTCTTGAAAAAAAAGCCAAGGGAAAGGGGTAAACTGAGCTTGAGTAAGCTGCTTTATAAGCATGAGCTTGGAGGTCGTGTGGTCGTTGTAATAGATTCAAGCGTCCAGAAGGGTATGCCTCACAGGCGTTATCATGGTAAAGTCGGGACAGTGATTGAAAAACGTGGAAGAAGCTACGTTGTGAGCGTTACACAAGGAAAAGCTCTCAAACAGATTATTGTTAGACCTGAGCATTTAGAACCTTATAAGGGTTGATTGTATTGTCAAAAAAGGCAAGAACTGAGAAGAACCTCATAATTCCGCAAGTTAAGAAGTTACTGGAATCTTTAGGAGAAGAAAATCTGGATCAGTTTCAGCGTCGTACACTAGATTATGCATCCAAGTTTTCTAAAGTAGATGCAGAAGCGGGTGAGAAACTGGTGAAAAAACTTGTAGAGGAATTTGGTTTGCAAGAGGAGGAATCTGTTGAAATTGTTAACTGCATGCCTAAGAGTATCGAAGAGTTAAAGGTTTTTCTTGCTGGTGGACGCAAAATTATTGAAGTTTCAAAACTTGAAGCTATAGTTAATCTTCTAGATGAACATCGAAAATTGAAATAGTCTTTTTGCTCATTGTTTTTAAGCAACAAGAGATTAAGTTAGAGTGAACATGATGGAGAAGCGATATGAAGAGCACGCTTATGTGCTAGATTTTCTACTTCATGGCCGCCCGGGAATACATCCCACTGGAAGGGCTGGATATAGAGCGGGAGCTCTTGTTCAACTTGTAGGCGAAGGATTCTTCACACTGCTAGAAGCCTTAGTTAAGGAAGGTGTTGTACTTAAACCTCATGATATCGTTTACGTTGGGAAGAAAAATCGTAAGGAAATCACGTATATTATTGGTCGAATAAGGTATGATGAGTTAACTGCTGCTGCGAAGATGGAGCTTCCAGCAGTGATTAACAAAGTGGTGCTTTATCATGAAAAGGAGGTTGTCAACTTTTTTAATACGATACAAGCCATAACGCCGCGGATGCATGCTTTGGAGTTGATTCCGGGGATAGGGAAAAAGTACATGTGGCAGGTTATCAACGAGCGCGAAAGGAAACCATTTGAGAATTTTGAAGATCTTCAGAAGCGCACGGAAATACCTAACCCTGTTAAGTTGATCACTAAGAGGATTTTAGAGGAGTTGGCTGGCGAGAGCAAATATCGACTCTTCACAAGGGCTCGTTAGAAGCAACTTAACTGGTTAATGAGCGTGATGAGTCTCCTGGGAAAAACGAAGTCTCTACTTCGAAGATATCGGATTCTTCCTAAGAAGCGGTTAGGACAGAATTTTACGGCGGACGCTTCAGTTTTTCAATGTATAAGCAGTTATGCGTCAATAGATCGAAACGACGTAGTATTGGATATTGGGGCTGGTTTAGGTTTTCTAACACGTTTTCTCGCCAAAAAATGCAAGCGTGTTTTAGCTGTTGAATCAGATGTAAGGCTTGTAACTGTTTTACATGAACAGCTGAAAGACCTAGCGAACGTTGAGATAATCGAGGGTGGTATACTTAGGGTACATGTATCAGAGTTCAATAAGGTTGTTTCAGTACCACCCTACTATATTTCTTCCTCCCTGCTTTCTTGGCTTTTCAACAGGAATTTTGAATGTGCAGTCTTGATTTTTCAAAAAGAATTTGCGAGCCGCCTTGTGGCTTCCATTGGAAGC